>WAQM01000210.1 GCA_015520245.1 Pyrodictiaceae archaeon | reverse complement strand
GCCTCGGGGAGGCCGAGGGAGCGGAGGGGCTCGGGGCCCCGGGCGCGCCCCGAGGCGAGGGCGTGCAGGAGGTCGTTGATGTAGGCCAGCCTGGGGGCGCCGGCGCCCAGCACGGGCACCCTGCGCACCCGGTAGGCTACCATGAGGCCGAGCGCCTCGATGAGGGGCGCGTCGCCGTCCAGGGCGATCACCCTGCGCGTCGCGTAGCTTAGCGCCGGCCACGTCACACCAGCTGCGCGGGCCGTCACGTCGGCCTCGCTGTACCCCCAGACGAGCTCGCCCCCCTCCCCCACCAGCGGCACGAAGCCCACGCCGCGCTCGCGCATGACGCAGGCGGCCTCGTCGAGGCCCGCGCCAGCCGGCAGCGTGATCGGCGGGCGCGAGCAGACCTCAGCCACGCTGACCGAGAACACCCCCTGCAGCCTGGACGTCTCGACCAGCCCCTGCCTCTCGAACGCCTCGGCCGCGAGGCGGGCCACGTCGCGGACCGAGAGCACGCAGACCAGGGTGCCCGAGCGGTCGACCACGGCCGCGTGCTCAGCCCCGCTGGCCCAGAAGCACGGCACGACCGAGCCCACGGACGCCGACTCGGGGACCACGAGGAAGCTCTGGCGCAGCCCTAGGACCGTGCACCCCCGCGAGGCTCCCACCGGGGGCGCGCCCGGCCGATGTGTAGCCCGGCTACACGAGGTTTACGCCCAGGTAAACTAGAGCTGGCTCGTAACTCCCTCGGCCTCCACCTCAACGGGCATCAGCTTGTCCTCGACGACGTCCTCCAGCCTGCTGACCCTCCTCCTTAGGTTGTTCAGCTGCACCCTCAGCCGGTAGAGGTCGCCCTCTATGGCCGTGAGCCTCTCCTCAACCATCCTCTGGAGGCTCTCGAGGCGGGAGAGCACCTCCACCATGACCTCGACGGCCTTGTCGCTCTCCTCCTCGGCCTCCGCCCTCAGCCTCCGCCTCTTCTCCCGGTGCCTGGCCAGCCCCTCCTTGATGAACATCTTGACGAGGCCGCTCACGCTGAGCCCCAGCTCCTCGGCGAGCTCCTGGAGCTCCTCGTACACGTCGTTGGGGACGGTGACATGAATGGTGCGGCTCATGTGTACCCCCGCCTAGTAGGGACCCCGAGAGGCCTCTATATAAGAGGAGCGTAATATGTCGGGCTCTTGCAGGAGGCCTCTGGTAATACAACTCTAGGCAAGCTTCACTAGAGCGTGGCGCCCCCAGGCATAGCTACCCGGGGTGGGGCGCCGGATGACCGGCATGAGGGTCGTTACGTTCAAGGTGGACGAGGAGCTGCTGGAGAGGCTGGACAGCTTCGCGCGCCTGAAGGGCGTGCCCAGGAGCGAGGTCATCCGCAGGGCCATCGAGCTGTACCTGAGGCTGGAGGAGAAGAAGCAGGCCATCCAGCCGAGGGTGGTCAAGCTCTACAGCTAGCGGCCCGGCCTACCTGCCCCTCTGCCTCCTCTCCCTCAGCTCCCTGACGGCCTTAGCTATTTCTATGAGCGTCTTCAACTTCGACCCGAGCTTGTCCACCACGACCCTCTGCCTCTGCTCCCACCAGCGGCGTGGGTACCGCGCATCCTCCACCACGGGGTTCAGGCCGAGCATCCTGGCCGCCTCGACTATCTCCTCCACCCTCGGCTTCCTCACGGCGTACCTCAACGGCACCTTGCGCCCCTCCCTCCTCGAGGCCGAGGCGTCGATGTTTATCGGCCAGAGCACGACCCTCCTGCCCCGGTACTCGCGGCTCAAGGGCCTCGAACCCCTACTCGTAGCGCAGCGCCGCCGCCGGGGGTATTCTCGCGGCCTGGTAGGCGGCGATACTGCTACCCAGCACCCCGACGCACACCGTCAGCAGCAGCGACGAGAGCAGCAGCTCGGGGGTTAAGGAGGGCGGCGCCCTGATGACTATGGTCTGGGCACCGCGTATGACCATGCCGTGGGAGGCAAGCGCGTAAGCCCCGGCGACGCCGGCCGCTATGCCGGCCGCGGCCCCCACGAGGCTCATTATCAGCGCCTCCAGGACGATGAGGGCCACGACCTCCGCGTTCGTGAACCCAATCGCCTTCAGCACCCCTATCTCCCTCGTCCTCTCCACGACCGAGGTGACCATGGTCGCCGCAACCCCCGCCGCCGCGACGGCGAATGCCGCCAGCCCGGTGGCGTAGGTCACGAAGTTCATGGCCGCCGTTATAGACGCCACCACCCTCGAGATCTCGACGAGCGAGACCACGGTCACCCTGTCAGCGTACGCCCTGCGCAGCTGCCTGGTAACCTCCTCGACGTACACGGGGTCCCGGACCACGATCAGTACGCCGCTCCAGCTGCTGAGGCCAAGCAGCCTCCTGCCGGCCTCCAGCGGCAGGAAGACCGTCGTGTCCGGGTTGACGACGAACGCGTTGCCGAACTCGGCCAGAACGCCCTCCACCACCACGTTAACCTTCCTGGTCCTCGCCGCGCCGCCCGGCTCGACCACGGGCACGGTCACGGCGACCACGTCGCCGACCCGGTAGTAGCGGCGCCCCTCCTCGTCGAAGGCGACGAAGTAGCCCACGACAGCGCGGGTCAGCTCGTGGGGGGCCGGGATCCTCCCCTCGGAGAGGCGCAGGCCGCGCAGCGCGTCCATGAGGATCGTGAGGTCCACGCAGTACACCTGCACCTTAACCTCCTCGGCGCCGCGGCGGACGAACCCGGTGACCGCGTAGAACGGCTCGACCCTGTGGACGCCGGGCAGCTGCCGGAAGTAGGCGAGGTCGCGCTCCGTGATCTGGTAGTTCGCCGTGGGGAAGACAACGACCAGGTTCTGGCCGAGGCCTTGTATGCGCTCGATGATGTAGTCGGAGTAGCCCTTGACGACCGACGTGATAGCCACGAGGGCCATCGGCCCTATCGCTATC
>WAQM01000209.1 GCA_015520245.1 Pyrodictiaceae archaeon | reverse complement strand
TAACCGGGGGTTCGTTGCGGGGAGGTTACGCCGAGCTGCCGCTGCACGACGGTCACGTCCCGGCCTGGATGGCGCGCTACATGAAGAGGCTCGCCAAGGCCGTAGTCGAGGTCATCGTTGAGGAGTTCGGGCCGGGCGAGCTGGTGAGGAGGCTCGCCGACCCGGTGTGGTTCCAGGCTCTGAACAACGCGATAGGCATGGACTGGGACAGCAGCGGCTCCACGACCGTGACCACAGCCATACTGCGCCAGGTCTTCGACGAGAACCCGGAGCTCGGCGTCGTCGCGGCCGGCGGCAAGGGCAGGCTGGCCCTCGGCGTCCCCGACGAGCTGCCACGGAAGGCGGCGAGGCTGGGCCTGGCAGACCGTCTCGTCGACGAGGTGGTGAGGTTCTCGAGGCTAGCGGCCCGCGTCGACACGAGGCTGCTCCACGACGGCTACCAGCTCTACCACCATGCCGTGTTCGTGTCGACCGACGGCCGCTACGCCGTGATCCAGCAGGGCATGAACGTTGAGGCTCGCCTCGCCAGGAGGTACCACTGGCTGGGCCCCACGACCGGGGACCCCACGCTCGAGCCTCACGCGGGCATAGTGTCGGGGAGGCTCGAGGACGCCGTGCTCGACCTGACGAGCCGGCGTAGCGAGGAGGCCCGCAGGGCCCTGCTGGACCTGGCCCGCGAGCCTCCGCGCAAGGTGCTGGCGGCGCTCGGCGAGGCCTACCGGATCCTAAGGGGGCTACAGCCGATAACGCAGTGGACGGGCGGGGGCGAGGGCGCCGCCAAGCTCGACGGGAAGGCCTTGAGGTTCTACCTGCGCCACTACAGGCCCCAGCCGAGGCCGCCGCGTCATCTGGAGCCGAAGCTCAGGCTGCTCTACGAGGCCTCGCCCAGGACGGTAAGGGAGCTCGTTGAGCTGGAGGGCGTGGGGCCCGCCGTGATACGCAGCCTGGCGCTTGTTGCCGAGCTCGTCTACGGGGCCGAGGCGAGCCACGACGACCCCGCCACCCTCGACCCGTTCAGGTACGCCTACGTGGTCGGGGGCAAGGACGGAGTGCCGTTCAGGTTCCGCCCCGACCTCGCCGAGAGGGTCGTCGAGTTCCTGGAGGAGGCTGTCAGGAGGGCGAGGCTGGGCGATCGCGAGAAGCTGGAGGCCCTCAGGAGGCTCCGGAGCCTCCTGGCCGCGCCTAACCACTCTTCGAGGCCTTCTTCTCGATGAGGACCGCGTTTATGACGCCGTCCTGCCCGGGCCTCGACGTGACCACCGCCTTGCCCAGCTCGGTCTCTATTATGGTGCCCTTCACGATTATGCCCGCGCGCGCGAAGTGCGGGTTCGCCGGGGTCTCGAGGACCTTGAGGATCCTGACCTTCCTAGCGGTCTTGGTCTCGGGGTCGACCACGTTGGCGTAGGCTGCCTTCTTCAGCCTTATCTTGTAGTTGCCGCCGCGGACGCGTATGTGCTCGCGCTCGTCGTGGTCGGCGAGCCTCGTGAACGTGGGGTAGCGGCCCATCCAGTACTTCCTCTTCACCTTCTGGTGCGGCCTCTTACGGCCCCCCGACGGCTTCTTGAGGTCGTTGCCCTGGTAGACGCCCACTCGGCCCCACCTCGGCCTGGCGCGGCCTAGCGGCGCGGCAGGTTAATAGCGCTTGCCAGCGCGTCGAGGAACCTCAGCCTCTTCGGTATCGGCGGGTGCGTCGAGAACAGCTCCTCGAGCGGGCTCGTCCTCTCCCTCTTGAGGGCCTCGACCACATCGTCTATGCTGGCCAGCGGGCTCACTATCAGCAGCATCTCGGCCGCCGAGAGCCTCCTTAGCTCCTCGGCGTAGCGGCCCGCGCCCTTCCTGTAGGCCTCGTGGAGCCGCGCCAGGGCGCGCTGAAGGGGCCTCGGGCTGCCGAGGAGGATGGCGCTATGCGCGTCGGCGTAGTACTCGCGCAGCCTATTGAAGTGCCTCACCAGGAAGTGCATGACCACCGACGCCGCGACGAGTAGCGCGCCGACCGCGACGTAGAGTAGCGGGCTCCTCTCGCGGCCACTGCCGCCCGCCGCGCCCCACAGGCCGAGCTCAAGCATGAGCCTGCCCAGGAAGTAGCCTATGCTGGGTAGCAGGCTCAGCGCGAGTATGTACTGGACGTCGCGGTGCCTTATGTGCCCCAGCTCGTGGCCTATCACCGCCACTAGCTCCTCGCGCGGCATCAGCCGGAGCAGGCCGCGCGTTACCGCGACGTAGTAGCCCGTGAGCGGGTTGCCGTAGGCGAAGGCGTTGGGCGCCTCGACCTCAGCCACGAGCAGCCTGGGGGGCCTCATGCCCGCGCTCCTCGCGAGCCGCTCGAGCTCGGCCTTGAGCCACGAGAGCTCCGGCCCCGCCGGCCTGGCCCTGTACATCGCGTTTATCACCCAGGGCGACACGAGCCACTGCACGAGGCCCGCGACGGCTATCACGGCCGCGAGGGCCAGGAGGTCGACGCTGTAGCCCAGCATGGTCACGACGAGCCAGAACGTCGCCGCGCCGACCAGCACTATCGACGCCGCCGTCAGCGCCATGGAGGCGTGCAGTGAGGCCAGGCTACGCGGGTGCCCGGCTAGCAGCCGGGGCGCGGCCGCCGCCAGCGCCGCCGTGACGCCCGCAGCTAGCAGGCCCGCGAGCAGCCAACCGACGCCCCACCACAGCATAACCGCCGCCCCGAGAGGGCCCCGGCGAGGAGGGGCCCCCAATTAACGCACCCGAGTGGGTCCCGCCCGGTGGAC
>WAQM01000208.1 GCA_015520245.1 Pyrodictiaceae archaeon | reverse complement strand
GTCAGATGTGTATAAGAGACAGGCCCAAGCTCATCGACGCCGGCCTCGCAACGGACGTCGGGTCGGCGGTGACGGGGCCGCCGAGGACGGCGGGGCCCCCGCTCCGCCTCCTCCACTCCCTGGCGATCGCGGCCGCCGAGCCCTCGTCGCTGGTCATCGCGCTGACCATGAGGACGTCGTAGCCGGCGAGTATCGAGGGGTCCTCGGCCACGGCCTCGGCCGGCACGAGGTCGGCGCGGAGCCCCCTGGACTCCAGCAGCGCGGCTACCGCCCTCGGCCCCGCGCCTATTACGTCCACCGTCACCACGCGCTTCAGCTTCGAGCCCCTCGCCAGCGCGTCCACGACCAGCGCCCGGGGCACGGCGCCGGCAGCACCCTCCCCTTCGCCGGCGGGCCCACCCGCCTACGCTTTAATACCGGTGGCCGCCCGCGGCCCCGCGGGCCCTCGAGCGCCGAGGCGGGCCGGCTTGGCCGAGTACTACGACTATGAGAGGGAGGAGAGGCTGAGGAGGTCGCTCGCCGAGAGCACGCTGGACGAGCAGATGCTCGGCCTCGCCCGCACCGTCGACGACGCGGTCAGGGAGCTCGGCTTCGTCGTGGCCAGCCTCGTGAAGGGCGACCGCGACGCCGTCCGCTCCAGGTACGAGAAGGTCAAGGGCATAAAGGAGGCCGCCGAGAGGCTCAAGGACGACGCGCTCAGGTACCTCGTGGGCCTAGGCCTCGCGCTCCCCAACGCCGACATGTACCGCTCGATCTTCATCGGGCTCGCGAGGCTCGCCATGCTGGTCGACGGGACCGCCTACCGCGGCGTCCTGGTCGCGGAGAACTCGGACCCCTCCAGGATACCGCCGGAGATAGCCGGCATCGTCGAGGCCATGGTGAGCTCCCTGAGGAGGCAGTACGAGAGCCTGGTGACCTCGGTCAGGCTGCTGGCCACGAACCCGAGGAGGAGCGGGGAGGAGGCCCTCAAGGCCCTGAAGCTCGAGGACGAGATAGACCTCATGTACAGGAAGGCGTCCATACTCGTCTACAAGCTGCTCCGCGACGACATAATCTCCCTCATGCTCGTGAGGGACCTGGTCGAGCTCCTCGAGGAGGCCTCCGACGCGGTACGCGATATAGCCGAGAGCGTGAGGCTCCTCGCCCTCTACAGGGAGGCGAGGGCGTGAGCGGCCGGGTCCGCGCCACGCTGGTGGGGCGCAGGGTCGTAGTCTTCGACCGGGAGGCCGCCAGGAGGCTGTTCGCCGAGGGCTTCTACGGCAGGAGCCTCTCCAACCCGAAGCCCAGGGGCCCGGAGGAGGTGGAGCCCCCGCTGGAGCTCAGCCTCCTCGAGGCCCTCTACCTGGTCGAGAGGGGGGCCCTCGAGGTCGTCGACGCCGAGGGCAGGCCGGTGGGCGCCGAGGAGCTCGCCAGGCTGGGCCGCGAGTCCAACCCGTCGTTCGACATGCTGTACCGCGTCTACCGCGAGCTCCGCGACGCCGGCTACGTGGTGCGCTCGGGCCTCAAGTACGGGGCCGACTTCGCGGTCTACGAGAGGGGGCCGGGGCTCGAGCACGCCCCGTACGTCGTCCACGTGGTCAGCTACCGGGGCTCCATCGACCCGCTCGAGATAGTGCGGGCGGGCAGGGTGAGCCACAGCGCGCGCAAGAGGTTCATCGTGGCCGCCGTGGACGAGGAGACCGGCGCCACGACCTACATAATGTTTAAATGGGTTAACCCGTAGACACCAGCCCAGAGCGTGGCTCGAGAGGTGCTCGGCGCCAGGCGGGCGCCTTCTCCCGACCCTGGACTGGGGGATGGGCGACCTTGAGCAGGAGGGGGCCCGGCGGCCCCAGGAGGGGCGGCCCCGGCAGGAGGCCGGCGCCGCTGCCGCCGAGGGCGGAGGCGAAGCCGGCCCCGGCCCCCGACGGAAGCTGCAACGCGCTCTGCAGCTACTTCAAGTGCCTCAATAACGCGCTGGTGGTCGTCAGGAGGCCCTCCCACGGCAGGATGCAGAGGACGGCGTACTGCCGCTGGATAGGCGACGAGTGCATAGCCGGCTCCTGCCAGTACGCCAGCTGCAACCTCAAGGCGCTGCTGCCGGACGGCGGCTGCCTCTACGTGAAGGAGAAGAGGGTCGAGAGGCCGGAGAAGACGCTGGAGGAGATAGAGGCCGAGCTGAAGCGCGAGGAGGCCGAGATGTCGAAGATAGAGAGGCTGATGAGGAGGAGGGGCTACGAGGCGGAGGAGGAGCTGCTGTAGCCCCACCGCCTGTACAGCTGGTGCGGGATCCCGAGCACGTCCAGCACCTTCCCCACCACGAAGTCCACGAGGTCCATCACGGTTTTCGGCCTGTGGTAGAAGGCGGGCGCGGCGGGCAGGATCACGGCGCCGGCCCGCGCCGCCCTCACCATGTTCTCGAGCTCCGCGAGGCCCAGCGGTGTCTCCCTCACCACGAGGACGAGGGGCCTCCTCAGCCTGAGCACGGAGAGCGCCGCCCTCGTGACCAGGTTGTCCGCGAGCCCGAGGGCTATGGCGGCCAGCGTCCTGGTGCTGCAGGGCGCCACCACCATGGCGTCGGGGGCCGAGCTGCTGCTCGCGTAGGGGGCCTCCAGGTCGTCCTCTCCGTAGACCCTGACCCCCATCGACGCTATCCTCTCGGCGACGTCGTAGCCCTCCTCGTGCCTGGAGACGGCGCGGGCGGCCCTCGTCACCACCGCCTCGACCTCGACCCCCCTCTCCAGCAGGACCTCGACCAGCCTCACGCCGTAGACGACGCCGCTGGCGCCGGTTACCGCCACGAGCACCCTCCTCGGGGGCGAGGTCAAGGCCTGACCCCCAGCACGGCCGCCACCGAGCCCAGGCCCGCGCTCCAGACGGCCACCAGCATCCCGGCGCGGGCCATGGGCTCCGCGACCGACCTCCAGCCCACCCAGCCCCTCAGCGTGTCGCAGAGCCTCCTGTAGGCCCACCACACCGGCCTGGCGAGCATCATGGCTATGACGGGCACCGCGCGGCAGACCCAGGCCTCGAGCAGGAGCCTGGCCACCCTCCCCTCGGTCAGGAAGAGGTCGACGACCAGC
>WAQM01000207.1 GCA_015520245.1 Pyrodictiaceae archaeon | reverse complement strand
GCTCGAGGCGCTGGGCGCGGGGTACCGCGTGCTGCTTGAGCTGGACCAGCTCGAGGTCTTCGAGGCCGACGCCGACCCCTCTCCCGTCCCCGCGCTGTCGGGCTACGTGCACGAGGTGGGGCTCCTGCACGCCCTCGTGGACGCCGAGGTCGACAAGGTCGTCGAGGCCGCCTCCTCGAGGGAGCTGTGCCGCCTCCTCGATGAGCCCTTCCGCGTCGATGTCGCGCGGGTGAAGGGCTACCGGCGCGCCATCTCCACAAGGGAGCTCGCGAGGCTGGTGGGCGGGGCGGTGGCCAGCACGTGCGGCTTGGCGGTGGACCTGGAGAGGCCGCGCAGCATCGTGAGGGTGCTGGTCACCGAGGGTGTCGCCGCGGTCGGCGTCGTGCTGGGGCGCGAGGAGAAGAGGCCGCTCAGCGAGAGGAGGCCCGAGAGGAGGCCGTTCTTCCGCTCCGTGGCCCTGGAGCCGAGGCTCTGCAGGCTCTTCGTCAACCTCTCCAGGCCGAGGAGCCCCGTCTACGACCCCTTCTGCGGCACCGGCGGCTTCGCGCTGGAGGCGGCCGCCGCCGGCCACTACGTGCTCTGCAGCGACGTCGACGAGGCGATGGCGGTCGGCTCGCTGACGAACCTGCGCCACTACCGGCTCGACCATGCCGTCGACGTGTTCCAGGCCGATGCCAGGTCCATGCCCGTGAGGGAGGGCGCGGTGGCCGCCATAGCCACGGACCCCCCCTATGGCAGGCAGGCCCCCAGCCGCGGCGCCGAGCCCGCCGAGCTCTTGAGGGGCTTCCTCGCCGAGGCCCGCAGGGCCCTCAGGCCGGGCGGCTACGCGTCGTTCGCGGCCCCGCACTGGGTCCGCGTCGGGGAGCTGGTAGCAGAGGCCGGCCTCGCGCTCGTCGAGGAGCACCTCATGAGGGTGCACGGAGGCCTCACCCGCGTGCTCGCGGTCGCGCGGAGGGCCTAGGCCTTGGCCGAGGCGTGGCTGACAATCCTTGGCTCGTCGGCCGCCGTCCCCATGAGGGGCCGCGGCCTGGCGTGCAACGCCCTAAGCTACCGTGGCTCCGTCCTGCTCCTCGACGTGGGCGAGGGCTGCCAGCACAGGCTGATCGAGGCCGGCGTGAGCCTGCACAGGGTGGAGCTCGTGGCAGTCACCCACGCGCACGGCGACCACGTCTACGGCCTGCCCGGCCTGCTCCAGTCGATGTCGATGGCGGGCCGCACTAGGCCGCTGACCGTTGTGGGCCCGCGCCAGGCGATCGACGTCGTCAGGGCGGTCATCGAGGCCGGGCCCTCGAGGCCGACCTTCGAGGTGAGGCTGGTCGAGGCCCGCGACGGCCTGGTAGTTGAGGCCGGCGGGCTGAGGGTGAGGGCGTTCCCCGTCAGGCACACGGTCCCCGCCTACGGGTACGTCGTCGAGGAGCCGCCCCGCCGCAAGCTGCGCGTCGAGCTGCTGCGCCGCCTCGGCCTGCGCCCCGGCCCCTGGCTCTCGAGGCTGCGCGAGGGCGAGCCCGTCTCGGTGGCCGGCGTCAGGCTCCACCCCGGCGACGTGTTCGAGGAGGTCGGGGGCTTCAAGCTGGTCTACACGGGCGACACGATGCCCTGCGGAAGGGTCGTCGAGGAGGCCCGCGGCGCCGCCGTGCTGGTCCACGACTCCACGTTCACGTCCAGGCACGCCGAGAGGGCCTACGAGGAGGGCCACAGCACGGCCCTCGACGCGGCCGCGGCCGCGCGCGAGGCGGGCGCCAGGCTGCTGGTGCTCACCCACTTCAGCGCCCGCTACGACGACGTCGGCGAGCACGTGAGGGAGGCCCGCAGGCTCCACCCCTACGTGGTCGCTGCGGAGGAGTTCATGCGCGTGCCGGTCTCGGCGAGGTAGCGGCCCGGGTGCGGCAGCGCGTTATACCCGGGCCGGGGCGGGTCCCACCGGTGCCGCGGCCGTGGAGCTGGCCCGGCGCATCGCCAGGTGGGCCGTTGAGCTCTCCTTCGACAAGCTGCCCGGCGAGGTCGTCGAGGAGGTCAAGAAGAGGGTCGTGGACAGCGTCGCCGTCGCCCTCGGGGCGTTCTGGGAGGAGCCCGTGCGAATAGCCAGGTTCATCGCCTACGCCTCGGCGAGCCCCACCATGCCGGCCACCGTGTGGGGCACGCTCCACCGCTCGGCCCCCGACCACGCGACCTTCGCCAACGGCTGCGCCGTGAGGTACTTCGACTACAACGACACCTACCTCGGGAAGGAGGCCCTCCACCCCAGCGACAACATCCCGGCGATCTTCGCGGCCGCGGAGGCCGTGGACGCGAACGGCAGGAGGGTGATAGAGGGCATCGTGGCGGCCTACGAGGTCGCGGCCAGGCTGGCTGACGCCTACAGCATCCGGGGCCGCGGCTGGGACCACGTCACGTACATAGCGATCAGCAGCGCCGTGGGGGTCGGCAAGGTCCTCGGCCTCGACGAGGAGAGGATGAGGCACGCGATAAACCTGGCGGTGGTGGCGAACAACGCCCTGCGGCAGACGAGGGCCGGCGAGCTGAGCATGTGGAAGGGCTGCGCGGCCGCCAACGCGGCGCGCAACGGCCTCTTCGCGGCCCTGCTGGCGTGGAAGGGCATGACCGGCCCCGCCCCCATCTTCGAGGGCGAGATGGGGTTCTTCAAGCTCGTGAGCGGCGAGCCCTTCGAGATCCCCAGGATGGGGGGCGAGGACGGCGAGCCATACAAGGTGCTCCAGACGAGCATAAAGTACTGGCCCGTGGAGTACCACGCGATGAGCGCGGTGGAGGCGGCCCTCAACATCGTCGGGCAGCACGGCGGCCCCTTCAAGCCCGACGAGATCGAGCGGGTCGAGGTCAAGACCTTCGAGGTGGCCTACAGGATCATAGTCAAGGACCCGGAGAAGTGGGACCCGAGGACGCGGGAGACGGCAGACCACAGCCTGCCGTACATAGTCGCCGCAGCGCTGCTGGACGGGAGGGTGGACCTCGACACCTTCAAGCCCGAGAGGTTCCTGGCCGCGGACGTGCGCCAGGTCATGAAGAGGATGAGGGTCGAGGTGGACCCGGAGCACGACAAGCTGTACCCGGAGGGGATCAAGAACAGCGTGAGGGTCGTGACGAGGGACGGCAGGACCTACGAGGCGGAGAGCACGTACCCCCCGGGCCACTGGCGCAACCCGATGACGCGGCAGCAGGTCGAGGAGAAGTTCTGGAGGCTGGTCGGCGGCCTCGTCGAGGACCGGGGCGAGGCCGAGGAGGCGCTGAGGCTGCTGTGGAGGCTCGAGGAGGTGAGCGACCTGGGGCGCGTGCTGAGGATGCTGAGGGTGAGGGGCTGGGCCAGGCCGCCCCTGCAGCCCTAGCCGCCCCCGCGGGTGGCGCCATGCCCGTGCTGGTCAGCGTCCGGGTCCACGACGTCCACAACATCTGGGGCTTCCGCAGGGCCGTCTACGCGACCGTCGAGGGGAGGGGGTACGCGGCGGTCTTCGACGAGTGGGACAACTGCCTCGGGGGCTCATGCGAGGCCGTCGAGGCCCTCGTCTCCGCGCTGCGCTCGTGCACGCTCCTCGCGAGCCGCGAGTCCACCACCGTGAGCCCGGGCTACGCGGTGGAGAGGCGCGTCGAGCTCGTGTACAGGTGCGACGACGAGGCCTACGGCAGGGTGAGGAGGCTGGCGCTCCGCGGCCGCGATCGTCACTAGTGCATCCATGCTGGTGGCCCGCTCCGGCTCCCGATTATTAGGGTATGGGCCGACCTGGGGCGAGGGCGGGGGGCGCGAGCTCTTGTCGCGCAGACCCGAGGTCAGGTGCGTCGAGGAGGAGGGCCCCCTGGGCAAGCTGATAATCGTGCCCAAGGGGCTCGAGAACGTCGTGCCCGACACCACGGCCATCAGCGGGGTCGACCCGAAGGGTGAGCACACGATCTACCGCGGCTACCTGATAACCGACCTGGCCGAGAACGCCAACTTCTACGAGGCGGCCTACCTGTTCCTCTACGGCCAGCTGCCCTGCGAGGACGAGCTGAGGGAGATAAAGAGGAAGATCGATACGTACAGGGCGCAGGTGCCCGAGAAGCTGTTCGACGCCCTGAAGCTCGTGCCCGCGACGCACCCCATGTACTACGGCAGCTTCGGCGTCCTCTTCCTGGGCCAGTACTACGCGCCGGAGTGGAGGTTCGACGACGACTTCCTCTACGACCACGCGCTCCGCCTGATCGCGCAGCTACCGGTGATCTTCGCCGCCGGCTGGCACCTCTCCAGGCACGGCACCTTCATCCGGCCCGACCCGGGCCTCGACCACCCCAGGGACGTGCTCAGGATGATAACGGGCAGGACGCCGAGCGACCTCGCGGCCAGGGCGTTCGAGGTGAGCCTCATACTCTACATGGACCACGGCTTCAACGCTAGCACGTTCACGGTGCGCGTCATAGGCAGCACGCTCAGCGACATGTACTCCGCCGTCGCCGGCGGCATCGGGGCCCTCAAGGGCCCCCTCCACGGCGGCGCAAACGAGAAGGCGATCGAGATGCTGCTGGACGCCAAGAGGAGGGCGGAGGAGCTGGGTAAGCCCCTCGAGGAGTACATCGAGGAGTACATACTGGAGAAGCTCAAGAGGAAGGAGAGGATAATGGGCTTCGGGCACCGCATCTACAAGATCCACGACCCGAGGACCGACGTCGCGGCCAAGTACATAAGGCAGCTCAAGGACGGCGAGTGGTGGCTCAAGGTGCTCAAGAGGGCGGAGGAGGTGATGTGGAGGGAGAAGAGGCTGCCGGCGAACATCGACTTCTACACCGCGGTGCTGTACTACCAGCTCGGCATACCGGTGCCCATGTACACCCCCGTGTTCGCGATGGGCAGGGTCGTCGGGTGGACCGCGCACTACATCGAGCAGGTGAAGAACAACAGGCTGATCAGGCCCACCGAGAAGTACGTCGGGCCGACGGGCCTCAAGTACAGGCCGATCGAGGAGAGGTGCCGCAGGTAGGGCCCGGGCCCCCCACCCCGCCCGAGGGCCTTTTCACGCCACGCGGGCCCGCATCCTGCTGCACTCCTGGTCGGGCGCCTGGCCGGGAGGCCGGGGGCTGGCGGTCCGCCAGGCCCAGGCGCCAGGGCGGGGCGCTAGCGAGGGCTGCGCGGGCGACGGGCAGTAGGCGGCGTTTTCGTACGCGTAGACGTCGGCGTACATGGCGGCTATCGGGTAGCTTGCCTCGCCGTAACGGTACTCGACCCTCGACCTGTAGAGCCACGGCCAGAGCTCGCAGCTCCCGTCTACCTCATGCTCCGGGCTAACGATGACCTCCATCCCGGCTACCGAGTAGCTCTCGGCACGCTTGGTCAGGCCGACGCCGACCCCCAGGAGGCTCACGTGCACGGGCCCGGCGGGCAGCACGATGCCGAGGGAGAACAGCGGTATCGTGTACGAGCGCTCGGCGTGGGTGAACGCGTCTACGAAGAACGAGCCATCCTGCCAGCCGTAGTCGACGCTCTCCCAGTAGAGCGTCGCGACCCTGAGGGACCTCCAGGCGACGGTGTGCGCGGTAAAGGGCTCGTGGTCGACCTCGATCCAGCCGACAACGTAGCCCTCGTCGGTGAGCGCGGGCCTCACCATGGTGACGTTCATGTACCTGTCCAGGGGCACCAAGCTAACGCGGCCGAGGTAGTAGAGCCTGTACGTCGCGAACGCGACGTCGCCCAGCACCCCTGCGGCGGCGATGAAGGGCGTGCCGCGCTTCACCGGGAGCCTCACGTAGTCGCTACCACCGTCCACCACCTTGAAGCAGTAGCCGCGGGGGGTGCAGATCCCGAACCGCTCGTAATCGGGCCCATCGGCGGCGTAGACCCTGAGGTACACGCGGAGCCACTGCCTCGTCCCGCTCAGCTCGAACGAGGGGCCGGGTACGACGAGGCCCTCGACGCTGACGGAGCCGCCGCGCTTGGTGAACGTGAGGCCGGTCATGCTGAAGGTGACCTCGAGGTCGAGCCTGCTATCGCTTACCAAGTAAACGTACTCGAGCACGTGATCGGCAACGTGGACGTCCGGCCCGTGGAGGTACGCCACCGTCAGCGGAAGCCGTGCGGAGCGGTTAACCACGTAGTCCTGGAGCACCCAGACGAGCGTTGGCGCCGGGCCGGGGATGGCCCTCGGCGGGAGCGCGGCCGGCGCCGGGGCCCCCTCGAGGGCCCTCACGTACTC
>WAQM01000206.1 GCA_015520245.1 Pyrodictiaceae archaeon | reverse complement strand
GCATGGCCTTCGCGAGCTCGCCGAACTGCTGGAGGCCCCGGCGGTCCCGGCCCTCGAGCCTGGCGAGGCTGCACGACTCGACGCCCACGGCCTCGTTGTAGAGGGCGGCTGCCATGAACTTGTCGAGCTTCTCTGTCGCCTCTACGAGGACCACCGTGCCGAGCTGCTCAGCAACCTCCAGGAGCCTGCTCGGCGACCTCGTGAACACCGCCATCGGCCTCTCGAGCGACGCGCACACGGCTGCGCCGGCGTGCCTCTCCGCTATCACGGACGGTAGCAGCAGCGCGCCAGCTAGGCCCAGCTTGGACAGCAGGGGACCCAGCCCCATGGCCTCGGCGGCCCTCCTCGAGTACTCGGCCACCTCCTCGAAGCTGAGGCCGGACAGAACCTCGGCTAGCTTGTCGGGGCTCACGTGCCTAGCGCACCCCACGAGCGGCGAGCTCGTGGGCAGCGGGTAGAGCTGCACCACAACCTCGGGCCTCAGCGCCACCAGGGGCTCCTCGAGCTCGACGGCGGGCAGGCTGACGGCGACGACGTCTATCGACTCGAGGAGCTTGTGGACCTGGGGCTCGTCGAGGTAGACCTCGCGGGCCAAGTCGGAGGCAATCGAGAACAGCTCCTTGAGGGCGTTGACGTCGTAGGGCGCGACGCCGCGGTAGCTCCACGCCTGCAGCACCGTCCTGAGCAGCGAGGACGCCCTCTCCACGGCGTCCGGGGCTGCGTCGATGCTGCGGGCGACCCTCTGCATGACCCTCCTAGCCTGTGACACCACGTCGTCAACGCGGACCCCTGCCCTGGCGTACACCACGGGCACTGAGGGGGGCAGCGGGGAGCCCGCAAGCTCTTCGAACACGCTGACGGGCGCGGGGCCCACCAGGGCGGCGGCCACAGCGGCGGCCTCGCTGCCCATGATATCGGCTAGGCCGCTCAGCCCGCTCCGGTCCAGGAGGGGCACGCCGTCGACTACCTCGCTGTCGAAGACCGGGTCGTTGGCCAGCAGGTCCGCTAGCGCGCTGGGGCCGCGGCGGAGGGCCTCGGCCAGCCTGGGCGCGACGTTCTCGACCACGAAGAGCGCCCAGGCGGTGCGCCCCCGCGCCATCCACCACACCGTGTTGGCCAGCGGCTCCAGGCGCGCGCCATCGGCAATGCCCCTCAGCAGGCTGGCGACGTAGGCCTTCCCTACGAGCGGCAGCCCGACCACGCGAGCGCGCCAGGCAACAGGGCCGAAGAGCGCCTCCTTGAGGGCCGAGGAGGGGCCGAAGGCCATGATGACCACGGTCCTGAGCCTGCCCTCCCGGGCGGCGTCCGCGAGCCCCCTCAGCGGGCTCGTCTCGTGCTCGACCACGGCCGCGAGCGTATCGTAGGACTCCTCGACCTCGTCGACGAGTAGCACAGCCTCCCTGCTCCCGAGCTTGGAGGCGGCGAACTCCTCGACCAGGCCGGGCAGCTCAGACTCGTGGACCACCCCCCGCCTCTCGACGATGAAGTCCACGAGCTCCCTCAGCTCCACGCGGGCGGCGGGGACGGAGAGCTTCGTCCGCGCGTACCACTCGAGGTGCTTGAGGAGCGTGGTCTTACCCGAGCCGTATGGCGCGACTATCACCGTGAGCGGGTAGCCCCGGCCCCCGAGGGCATGGTGGACGAGCTCCTCGAGCCTCCTCCTCACCTCGGCGTGCTCGGCGCTGAGGTCGCACCACCCCGAGGGGAAGCACGTGGCCCCCTGCAAGGGCGCGCTACACCTTGCCTCGGCCTGCCCTCTTCGCGTCATACCGGCTCGCAAGCTGTTAAGAGGGTCGGGGCCCGTGGCCCCGAGCTAGGTGGAGGAACCCAGCATCATTAAATGGAAAAGAAATCGGGTTGGGAGAAAAACGCAGGAGCGTAGGGACCGGCCCGCGGCGCGCCTCAGAACTTGACGTACTTGTCCTTCGGGGCGCCGCAGATCGGGCACCTCTCGGGGGGCTCGCGGCCGACGTAGGTGTGGCCGCACACCGGGCAGATCCACACGTACCCGTCGATCTCGAAGTCCCTGCCCTGGTCCACCGCCTGCTTGGCCTTCCTGTAGAGCTCGGCGTGTATCTTCTCGGCCTCCAGCGCCCACCTGAAGCTCCTCGCGGCCTCCTTCTCGCCCTGCGACTCGGCGAGGGCTATGTAGGCGGGGTACATCTCGTTGACCTCGAACTCCTCGCCGCGGATGGCCATCTCGAGGTTCTTGGACGTGCTGCCGGGGCCGAAGGGGCCCCCGGCCACCACCTTAGCGTCGACGTTGAGGTCCCTCAGCCTCTCGTAATGGTTCCTCGCGTGCACCTGCTCGGCGAACGCTATCGCCCTGAACAGCCTCGCGACGTTCTTGAAGCCCTCCCTCTCGGCTATCTCGGCGAAGATCAGGTACCTCATGTGGGCCATCGACTCGCCGCCAAAGGCGGACATCAGGGCGTCGCGGGTCATGGGCCTGGGCGCGGCCATCTCCTCCCACCCCGTACCTGCTCCCGGTCCGGGTTCGGGGGGCAGACGCTCCACCAAGGGCTAAAAGCCTGGCCTCGCCCCGAACATTGGCTGTAGTATGTTCTAGGTAGAACGAACTGCGGGGCGTCCGTACGCCCCAGGTTAGGTGGGGTTGCAGCTAATGCCGGCTCCCCGGGACCGGGCCTTGAGCGTGGGGGTGCGCGACCTGGTCTTGCTTGCGCTCGGCTATGCAGTCTTCGGCTACGCGTTCTCCGGGGGACCGGCCGCCGTGGCGACCACGCTCGCTGCCCTGATGACGCCCGTGGCGGCGCTAGCGGCGGCGCTTAGCTGGCGCGAGCTACGCCCGGCACTGTATCGCGGCGGCCGGCTGGCGCTCGCGGCGGTGCCGGCGGCCACGGCGGCCCTCTACGCGTCCTTCCTGGCGGGCGAGGCGGCGGCGGTGGCGCTGGGCATGGAGCGGGAGCTTAGGGAGGCCTGGGGGATGCTCAGGGGCGTGCCTCACGCGGCCCTCACGCTGGCGGTCGTTTCTGCGGCCGAGGAGGTCTACTGGCGTGGCTGGCTGCAGGCGAGGGCGCTGGCGGGCCTCCGACACCCCTGGCTCGCCTCGGCGCTCCTCTACGCTCTGGCCCACGTCGCGAGCGGCAGCCTCCTGCTCGTTGCGGCGGCGCTGGTGGCGGGCTTGATACTAGGGGTCACGGCGCGGCGGGCGGGTGTGCTGGCGGCTGCAGCGGCCCACTACGCGTGGCTCATGGTGATGCTTCAGAG
>WAQM01000205.1 GCA_015520245.1 Pyrodictiaceae archaeon | reverse complement strand
GGGGTGGGCCGCGTGGGATCGGACTGGTCGAGCCGCGCGAGTGCCTGCGCTGCCTCTACGAGAGCAGGGCCAGGCTAGGGGTGCCCAGGAGCAGGGTCGACGAGCTCGTCGCGAGGCTCGCGTGGTCGAGGACCAGGCTCTTCGTCGAGTCCTACGCTGCGTCCGGCGACCCCCTGGCCCCTAGGCGCCGGGAGCTGAACGCGTCGGCGCTCCGCCTCCTCGGCTCCCTCGACCTCGAGGGGGCATCCCTCCCCGAGCTCCTCGCGGTCGCCGCGCTCGCCAACAGCGTCGACGTCTGGATGCCCTGGTACGAGGGCGGCGGGGTGAGCCTCGAGGGCGCGGTGGACGGCGACCCGGCGGCGGCCGCCGAGGTGCTGGCCTCGGCCTCGACCGTCGCCTACGTGCTCGACAACGCGGGGGAGGCGGTGGTCGACCTCGCCGTCGCCTGCGCGCTCTCGGAGCGCGGCTGGGACGTCACGGTGGTGGCCCGCGGCGGCCCCTACGAGACCGACGTCACGGCCTCCGAGGCCTCGAGGCTCCTCGACGAGGTCGCCGCGAGGGTCGGTTGCGGCAGGAGGCCGAGGGTCGTCAGCACCGGCAGCAGCTACCCGGCGGCCGCGCTGCCCCTCGTCTCCGAGGAGGCCCGCAGGGCCGTCACCTCCTCGGACGCCGCAGTGTTCAAGGGGATCGCGAACCTCGAGGCCCTCATGGAGTTCGAGCCCCGCGACCGCGTCAGCACCGTCGTCGCGCTGAGGGCCAAGTGCCCGGTCGTCGCCAGGCTGCTCGCCACCTGCGCGGGCTGCGCCTACGTCGGGGTGGGGTACCCGTGAGGCCCCGCGTCCTCGTCGCCGAGCCCGTGCACCCGGAGCTCGTGAGGCTGCTGGGGGCCTGCGGCGCCGAGGTGGACGTGGTGGAGGGCGCCGACCGGGGGCTGCTGGCCCGCCTGCTCCCCCTCTACGACGCCGTCGTGGTGAGGGGCCGGGTCAGGCTCGACGCGGGCCTCCTCGAGGCCGGGGCCCGCGGGAGGCTGAGGGTGGTCGCCCGCGCCGGCGTCGGCCTCGACAACATAGACGTTGAGGCCGCCGAGAGGCTCGGGGTCCGCGTCGTCAACGCCCCGACGGCCTCGAGCCAGAGCGTCGCCGAGCTCACCATAGCGCTCATGATAGCCGCCGCCAGGAGGCTCAGGGAGGCCATGGAGGCGGCCAGGGCGGGGTGGAGGAGGGTAGTGGGGTCCGAGCTCCACGGCAAGAAGCTGCTCGTCGTCGGGCTCGGCAGGATCGGGAGCAGGGTCGCGGCCATGGCGAGGGCCATCGGCATGAGGGTCTACGCCTACGACGTGGCCGACGTGGCGGAGAGGGCGAGGAGGCTGGGCGTGGAGCTCGTCGACGACCTGTGCCGCGGCCTGTCGCTCGCCGACGTCGTGACCCTCCACGTGCCCCTCGACGAGACCACGCGCCACATGATCGGGAGGAGGGAGCTCATGGAGTGCCTCAAGCCGGGCGCCATAATCGTCAACACCTCGCGCGGGCCCGTCGTGGACTCCGAGGCCCTCCTCGAGGCGCTGGAGGCGGGCCGCGTGGCGGCCGCGGCCCTCGACGTGCTCGAGACCGAGCCGCCGAGCAGCGAGGCGGACAGGAGGCTCCTCGAGCACCCCAGGGTCATAGTGACCCCCCACATAGGGGCCTCGACCGCGGAGGCGCAGTACAGGGTGGCCGTGCAGACCGCGTACAGGCTGCTGGAGGCGCTGGGCGTCGAGTGCGAGGAGGCGGCGAGGGCCTACCGCGCGGTCTGCGAGGTGATCAGGTCGCAGGGCCTCGAGTGCTAGGGGGCGGTGGCCGTGGCGAGGCCGAAGCTGATGACCCCGGGCCCCGTCGAGGTCCCGGAGAGGGTCCTGAGGGCCCAGGCGAGGCCGCTGGTCAGCCACCGCTCGCCGGAGTTCAGGAGGCTGCTGGCCGGGCTGCTCGAGGGGCTGAGGGAGCTCTCGGGGGCCGAGGAGGCGCTGGTGCTGGCCGGCACGGGGACCACCGCAGTGGACGCGCTCGCCTGGGGCCTCGTCGAGCCCGGGTCCAGGGTCCTCGTGGTGTCGGTGGGCGAGTTCGGGGAGAGGCTCGCCGAGAGCCTCGCCCGCCGCGGCGCCTCGGTCACCGTGGTCCGCGGGGGCCCCGCGGAGGCGGCGGCCAGGGCCCTCGAGGCCCTGGAGTCGGGCCGCTTCGACTACCTCGCGGTCGTGCAGAACGAGACGAGCAACGGCACCCTGCTCGCCGAGCTGGAGGAGCTGGCGAGGGCGGCGGCCTCCGCCGGCGCGAGGGTCGTGGTCGACGCGGTGTCCGCGTTCCCCGTCGAGCCGCTGGACTTCAGGTACGTCTACGCCGCCGCGGCCTGCAGCCACAAGGCCCTCGCCGCGCCCCCGGGCGCCGCCGTGGTGCTGCTCAGCGGCGAGGCCGCCAGGAGGCTCGAGGAGCGCGGGAGCCCTCCCGCCCCGCCGGCGCTCGACCTGGCGAGGTACCTGCGCTTCGCGAGGGAGAGGAGGGAGACGCCGTACACGCCCCCGATCACCGTCCTGTACGCGCTCGCCGAGGCCGTGAGCGCCGTGCTCGAGCAGGGCCTCGGGGCCTTCAGGGAGGCGCACGCGAGGAGGGCGGGCCTCCTCTACGGCCTCCTGGAGGCCCGCGGGGTCCGGCCGCTCCCCGACCCCCGCCACCGCAGCCGCACGGTGGCCGCCTTCAGGCTGCCGCCCGGCGTCGACGCCCGCGCCGTCGTCGAGCACGTGAGGCGGCGCGGCTACGTGATAGCGACCGGCATGGGCCGGGAGGCGAGGAGCGTGGTGAGGGTCGGCGTGATGGGCGCCGTCACGGAGGACGACGTCAGGGCGGTGGCCGAGGCCGTGGCGGAGGCGGCCGGGGCGGCGCGCTAGCCGCCCTCCAGGGCCCCCTCCAGCTCGAGCGCTATCTCCCTCGCCCTCCTCACGGCCCTCTCGACCGCGCTCATGATCGCGTACCTCACCGCCCTCTCCTCCAGGGCCTTGAGGGCCTCCACCGTCGTCCCCGCCGGGGTGACCACCTGGTCGCGGAGCTCGCTGGGCCTCAGCCCCCTCCTCGCCATGTGGATGGCTGTGCCCGCCACCATGTCGACCACGGCCTGGAGCGCCAGCTCGCGCGGCAGCCCCGCGGCGACCCCCGCCATGGCGAGGGCCTCGACGATCTCCGCGACGAGGGCCGGGCCCCCCGCCACCAGGGCGGTCCACGCGTCGAGGAGCTCCTCGGGCACCACGAAGACCCTGCCCATGGCGGAGAGCAGGCCCGCGACGAGGTCCAGGGCGGCCTCAGAGCCCGGCCCCGGCGCCAGCGCCGTCGTGCTAGCC
>WAQM01000204.1 GCA_015520245.1 Pyrodictiaceae archaeon | reverse complement strand
GACGAGGGGGAGGCAGGGCGGCCGCATGGAGTGCCGCGGGGGGCTGAGGGCCGTAGGGCTGGTCAAGAGGTTCGGCGGTCGCGTGGTCGTCCGCGGCGTCACCATAACGGTCGAGCCCGGTACAGTGTTCGCCCTGGTGGGACCCAACGGGGCCGGGAAGACCACGACCCTGCGCATGCTGGCCGGGATATACAAGCCCGACGAGGGTCACGTCGAGGTGTGCGGCAGGAGGCTCGACAGGGACCCCGCAGCGCGGCGCTACCTCGCCTACCTGCCCGAGAACGCCGGCGTCTACCCGCGGCTCACGGGCTACGAGCACCTGCGGTTCTACGCCGGCCTGTACCTGGGACCTGCCGCCGTGGACGAGGTGGTGGAGAGGGCGGCCCGCATCTCCGGCCTCAGCGACGAGGACCTCAGGAGGCGGGCGGGCGAGTACAGTCGCGGCATGAAGCGCCGGCTGCTCCTCTCCCTCGTGCTGGCGCTCGGCACGCCGGTCGTAGTCCTCGACGAGCCGACGTCAGGTCTGGATGTCCAGAGCGCGGTCGCCATACGGAGGCTCATACGCAGGGCGGCCGCTGAGGGCAGGGCCGTGATCATGACCAGCCACAACATGCTCGAGGTCGAGAGGGTCGCCGATAGGGTTGCCTTCATCGTCTCGGGCAGGGTCGTGGCCGAGGGCAGCCCGGCCGAGCTCATGGACAGGTTCAGCGCGGGTGACCTCGAGGAGGCGTTCGTCAGGGCGGTGGAGGTGGCCGCGTAGTGGTCGGGGGGCTGTGGAGGCTGCGCGTGATCGCCTGGAAGGAGCTCATCGAGGCGCTGCGCGACCGCAGGACGGTGGGCCTGATGGCGCTCTCAGCCATGCTGCTGCCCGTGCTCGGGGTCTTCGTCTCGGGCCTCAAGGGCGCCCAGCAGGCCCCCGTGGCCGTGGTGCTCTGCGACCGGGGGCCCGAGGCCCGCGCGCTCGCCTCGATGCTGCTCGAGGCCTACGGGGAGCGGCCGGGCTTCAGGGTCGAGCTCGTGGAGTCCTGCGCGGTGCGCGGAGGCTACGTCTTCGCAGTGGTGATACCCCCGGGCTTCACCGCCAACGCGTCGTCGGTCGACAGGGTGGTCGTGATCGAGTACGTGAGGGTCGTGGGGAGCGTGGCCGCCTCCGAGGCCGAGAGCGTCGCGGACAGCGTCGTGGCCGAGTACTCCAGGCAGCTGGCCCGCAGGAGGGTGCTCGTCCTAGCGGGGCTGGCCAACGTGAGCCTCCAGGACCCCGACGCCGTGCTCTACCCGGTGCGGGTCCGGGTGGAGGCGGTCACGGCCGCGGGGGCGCCGGCCCAGCCGGGTCTCGAGGAGCGCGTCACGGCCGCCCGCTTCCTCTCCTTCGCCGTCTTCTTCGTCCTGAACCCCGCCGCCGTAGCCGTCGTTGACGCCCTCGTGGGCGAGAGGGAGAGGGGCACGGCGGAGATGCTGGCCGCGTCGCCGCTCAGGCCGCGGGAGCTCGTGCTCGGCAAGATGGTCGGCGGCCTCGTGCTCGCCGCCATGGCGGCTGCGATAGACGCCGCCGGGGTGCTGGCCTACCTCCTCCTCGTCTCGGGCCAGGGGGTCCGCGGCCTCGGGCCCGACCTGGCCCTGGTCCACGCCCTCCAGACGCTGCTGGCCGTGGTGGTTACGGCGGCGCTCTCGGTGCCCGTCGCCCTGCGGGCCCCGACCCCCAGGTCGGCGACGATGGGCGCCATGCTGGTAACGGGGGCCGCGACGGCCGTGTTCTTCGCCTCGTTCTTCGTCGACTTCGACAGGCTGCCGCCCGCCCTCCAGGCCGCCCTCTACGTAATACCCTACAGCCACGTGGCGATGGCGATCTACACGTACGCGGTCGGCGAGGTGGTCAGGAGCGCACTGCACACCGCCGTGACTGTCGCCGCCGCTGCAGCATCGGTCGCTGTCGCCGTCAAGCTCTACAGACCTGACATCTTCGTGCGCCAGGCCTAGCGGCGGGACGCCGTGACCTCCGTCCGGGCGGCGTGGCCGCACACTATGCAGACCCAGCTGCCGTTGACGATCTTCATGGGGTTCCCGCAGCGCGGGCACACGCGGTACACCACGTTGAACCTCACGGGGCCCACCCCCGAGCTAGCGTGCCGCCGCGCCGGGTAGTTAAGGATTCACGCTAGTGCATCATTGATGCGTATAGCTCATCAAGTCCCAGCCCAGCGGACGCCGCCACCCGTAAGCCCCCTGCGCGCGGACGCTGGGCCGGGCGCGGGCCTTGAGGCTCGAGGGGGCCGTCGTCCTGGTCACCGGCTCGAGCCGCGGCATCGGGAGGGCGATAGCCGTCGAGGCCGCCAGGCGGGGGGCGCGCGGCGTCGTCATCAACTACGTGTCACGGCGCGACAAGGCGCTCGAGGCGGCCAGGATGGTCGAGAAGGCGGGCGCCGAGGCCCTCGTCGTGAGGGCCGACGTCTCGCGCTACGAGGAGGCCCGGAGCCTCGTCGAGGCCGCGGTGAGGAAGTGGGGCCGCCTAGACGTCGTCGTCAACAACGCAGGGATCCTCGAGCCCAAGAGGTTCGAGGACATGGAGCCCCAGGACTGGCAGAGGATGATCGAGGTCCACTTCTACGGCGCGCTCAACGTCGCCCACGCCGCCCTGCCCCACATGAAGGGGCGCGGTGGCGTCATCGTCAACATAGCGTCCGTGCTGGGCCTCAGGCCCGAGCCCGAGGCTTCGCACTACGCGGCCGCCAAGGCTGCGCTCATAGCCTGGACGCTGGCCGTGGCCAAGGAGCTCGCCGCGCACGGCATTCGGGTCTTCGCCGTAGCCCCGGGCGGCGTCGACACAGACATGGCGAGGGCGTGGGGGGACATGGACTGGGTCGAGGAGCAGGTACCACTGAGGAGGCTGGCGAGGCCGGAGGAGGTCGCGAGGATCGTGCTCGACGCTGTCGAGAACCCCTACGTCACCGGGGACGTCATAACCATAAGCGGCGGCCTGCTCTAGCAGGTGAGCCTGCCGCCGTTCACGCCGAGGACCTGGCCGGTCACGAACCTTGAGGCCGGGGTCGCCAGGAAGTAGACCGCCTCGGCCACGTCCTCGGGCCTGGCTATGTCGTTGAGGGGGTGCATCGCCTTCACCCTCTCCAGCTTCTCCGGCGTGTCTATGAACTCGCGGACCATGTCGGTCGCGACGAAGCTGGGGGCCACCGCGTTCACCCTTATCCGCGGCGCGA
Source organism: Pyrodictiaceae archaeon (assembly GCA_015520245.1). Taxonomy (GTDB): domain Archaea; phylum Thermoproteota; class Thermoprotei_A; order Sulfolobales; family Pyrodictiaceae; genus WAQM01. The sequence continues at coordinate 706 of WAQM01000204.1, read as the reverse complement.
GCTCGACCGCGAGCCTCCTCGTTAGGCCTATGACGCCGGCCTTCGAGGCCGCGTAGGCCGCCGACGCGACGACGTGCCCGGTCTGGCCGGCTATGCTCGCGACGTTTACTATGCTCGCCCACGGAGCGCGTTCGAGCAGCGGCAGGAACGTCTTGGTCACAAGGAATACGCCGGTCAGGTTGACCCTAATGACGTGCTCCCACTCCTCGAGGGTCGTCTCCCTCAGCGGCTTGGTGTGCAGCACGCCAGCGTTGTTGACCAGCACGTTGAGGTAGGGTACCCTCGACTCGACCTCCCGGTAGGCCCTCTCTACGCTCGCGGGGTCGGCCACGTCCATCTGGACGTAGAACGCCTCGCCCCCCGCCTGCCTCGCCGCCCTAGCCGTCTCCTCGGCCGCGTCGCGCCTGACGCGGTAGCTGAAGCCCACGACAAAGCCCTCGCGGGCGAAGCGCAGGACTATGGCCCTGCCTATACCCCGGTCGCCGCCGGTCACGAACACGTAGCCCCGGGCCAAGCCCCACCACCTACCCGCGGCACCCACGCCACGCAGCGTACGCGTAGGCTACGTCCCTTTCTGTGATGATGGCGGCGAGGCGCCCGCCCTCCACCAGGAGCAGGGCCTTCTCCCGCGTCCTGGCGATGATATGGGCTGCCTCACCCACCGTCACCCCCGCGGGCGCCGTGGGGGTGACGGTGGGTGAGGCAG
>WAQM01000203.1 GCA_015520245.1 Pyrodictiaceae archaeon | reverse complement strand
GCAGTAGGCGACCCTCTGCATCCTACCGTGGGCCGGCTTCCTCACCACTACCAGGGCGTTGTTGAGGCACCGGAAGTAGGGACACAGCGGGTTGCACTTGCCGTCGGGTAGCGGTGCGGGCTTCGCCTCAGCCCTTGGCGGTAGCGGTGCCGGCCTCCTACCCCCTCCTGGGCCGCCCCTCCTGGGCGCGCCGGGGCCCCTCCTACTCAAGGCCCTTCACCTACACCACCCCGTAGGGCGGCGATACGGCCTGGAACGCTAGGAGCGGTGCGTGCCGCTCTTGCCCGGCCACCGGTCACCCTCGTCAGGGATTGCTCCATTTAAACATTATGTAGGTTGTCGACCCGGACTCCTCGTCAACGGCGGCTATTATGAACCTCTTGCGCGCGCTGTGGCTCACCCTGCCAGCCCTAACGATCTCGAGCGGGTCTATCCTCTCCCTGTACCCGAGCACGTGGACAACGTAGGGCGCGTGCTCCTCCCCCGGCCCCCTCTCGTAGACGGCGAAGTCGGCGCCGTACTTGAGCCCCGACCTCACCACGTAGCCGGCGTCCCTAAGCTCCCGGTAAACCCGGTAGAGGAGGTCGAAGGATGGTATGAGGGACCTACCCCTCTCCGCGAGCTCGCGCGGGGTTAGCGGCCTCCCCTCCTCGTCGTAGACGGTTAGCAGGCCCTTCTCGGCCAGGTAGAGGGCCTCTATGAGGCTGAGCTCGAGGGGTGCGTGGACCTGGTCCAGGCTCCTCGGCTTGGGGTTCGCGAGGGGCTTGCCGTAGAAGCCGCTGGCGTATATCCTCCTAGCCCCCTCCTCGTCGAATACGATGACCCTACCCCCTACCAGCCTCGCCCTGGCCTGGGTCAACCCCTTGCCTCCCGGTAGAGGGCTAGCAGCCTCACGTTCTCCGCTATATCGCGTACCAGGTCCGAGGCCTCCTCCAGCAGCTCTATGAGGTCGCGGACCAGCATGAGGGCTATGATGTCGCTCCTCAGCAGCCTGTAGGCCAGTATCGACGTCTTACGGTACATCATGTCTATCTCGTCCTCGAGCTTAAGGGCCCTGGCTGCCTCCTCGACGCTCCTCCTCGGGTTCGTTGGGAGGAGGCTGACCGCCGCCACGAGCCCCTCGTATTGCCTCCGGAGCGCCTCCGCCATGGACACCAGCATGTCGCCCAGCTCGGGCGGTAGCTTGGAGGGGTCGCTGTTCTCCGCTATCAGCAGCATCCTGTAGGCAGCACCGTCCGCCACCATGGCGAACCTGGTGAGGCCGACGAAGATCGCCTTGTAGGTGTCGGCGCTCAGCACGGGCACGCTGAGGCCGGCCATGTAGCGGAGCGCGCTGTCCTTAACCTTCTCGACGTCCTCCTTCAGCCCCCTCACCTTCTCGTACCTGGACTTGACTGCGGCCCGGTCCCCTCTGACCAGGCTCTCTAGGACCTGCCTTAGCTCGCGGAGGACGTCCTCCCCGAGCCTAGCCATGTTCACTATCTGCTCGTCCAGCGTGGACTCGGCCAGGGATAGGCGTAGCCGAGCCTCCCTCTCGTAGTCGAAGTACTCGGTCAACCCGGCCGCAGCCTCGCCACGTCCAGGGCCGTAGTGCGGCGGCCTCCGGCCCCGGTATTAAAGGGGTGGTGCTGGAGCGGCGCAGCCCAGTAGACCGGGACGTGGGCGACACCCCCTCCCGGGACGGTGGCCCGGGCCGTGAAGGCGGCGGTCGTGGACGCGCTGGCGAGGGGCGAGAAGGCCCGGAGGGTTGTAACGGTGGACGTTATCGGCGCCGGTCCCAGGGCGGTGGCGGGCATCCTCGAGGCCCACGGCGTTAGGGCCGACGTCCTGCCCCTCGAGCTGGTGGTGGAGGACCCGAAGATCCTGGCGGGCTACGACGTGCTCATGGTCAGCGCCATGACGAGCGACGAGGGGTCGGCCGCCGTCGCGCTAAGGCTGTGGAGGAGGGTGTCGGGGGGCCCCGCTATCCTGGGCGGGCCGGTCACCGCGGACCCGTCCTCGGTCTCCCGGCTGGGCTTCGACCTAGGGGTCTACGGCGAGGCCGAGGTAACGCTGCCCAGGCTCCTCGAGGCCGGCCTGGCGCGGGGGAGCCTGCCCGAAAGGGAGGTGCTCGAGGGGCTGCCCGGCGTGGTCCTACCGGGCCGCGGGCTCACGGCGAAGCCCGGCTACGCGCCGCGCGAGGCCCTAGCCTACCGGCACAGCACGAGGGTGGACCTCTACCCCGCCTACTGGGCGGCCCGCGTCTACGTGGAGATAGTCCGGGGCTGCAGCAACTTCAGGAGGCCGAGGCTCAGGCTCCCCGGCAAGCCCAGGTGCATCGACTGCCCGGTGTGCCGGGACCCCAGGACCCCCCTAAGGGCTAGGCTAAGGTGCCCCGTAGGCATACCGGCCGGCTGCGGCTACTGCAGCGTACCCGAGCTCTACGGCCCCGCCAGGTCCAGGCCGGTCGACGTCATCGTCTGGGAGGTTAGGGAGCTGGTGCGCCGCGGCGTAACCAGGATCGTGCTAAGCGCCCCCGACGCCCTGGACTACGGCCGGGACCTGCTCGTGG
>WAQM01000202.1 GCA_015520245.1 Pyrodictiaceae archaeon | reverse complement strand
GAGGTTCTTCGAGGAGCTCGGGTTCCGCGTCCTCACGTACCGGGAGGCGCTCGAGGAGGCGAGGGGTATCAACGAGGGCCTCGGCTACGACGCTGTCGTCGAGGCGACGGGCTCGCCTGAGGGCCTCGGCCAGGCGGTCGAGCTCGTGAGGCCGCTGGGGGTCGTCTACCTCAAGTCGACGCACGGCAGGCCGGCCCCCCTGGACCAGACGGCCGCGGTCGTCAAGGAGGTGGCGCTCGTGGGCTCCAGGTGCGGCACCTCCCGCGAGTTCCGGGAGGCGATCGAGCTGCTGAGGGCGGGGCTCGTGAGGGTCCGGGTCACGGCCCGGTTCACGCTCGACAGGGTGCGGGAGGCGTTCGAGGCCAGCCTCGAGAGGGGGCAGCTCAAGGTCGTGGTCGCGCCCTAACCGAGCACCGCTCCACAGCACAGATAGCGGTCCGCGCAGCCGACGACTAGCCTTATACGCCGCCTTGGCGTCCCCCAGCGCGGTGAGTGCTTGGCCAGGTTCAGGCTCGTCCCCGAGGACTACGACTACATCTCCTTCCTCCGCACCAAGATGTCCGAGGAGATGCTCGAGAGGCTGCTGAGGATAAGGGACCCGGAGCTGCACAGGTGGGTCGCCGACGTCGCGAGGCTGGCCGAGCCCCGCTCGATATACGTGGTCGTCGGGGAGGAGGACCACGAGTACATCAGGAGGAGGGCGATCGAGAACCGCGAGGAGATACCCTCCCGCAACCCCCTGCACACCGTCCACTTCGACGGCCCCCGCGACCTGGCCCGCGACCGGGCGAACACGAGGGTGCTCCTGCCGGGCGGCGGCCGGGTGCCCTTCGTCAACACCCTCGACCGCGACCGCGGGCTCGGCGAGATCAGGGAGCTGCTCAGGGGGATCATGAGGGGCCGCGAGATGTACGTCGCGTTCTACTGCTTCGGGCCGAAGGGGTCCCCGTTCACCCTGCACGCGGTCCAGGTGACCGACTCCGCCTACGTCATACATAGCGAGAACATACTGTACCGCAGCTGCTACGACGAGTTCGTGGCCCGGGCCCCCAACCTGTTCTACGCCAGGTTCGTCCACTCGGCGGGCGAGCGGGACGAGAACGGCTGGAGCAGGAACGTGGACAGGCGCCGCATATACATCGACCTCCAGGACTACACGGTGTACAGCGTGAACACCCAGTACGGGGGCAACGCGATAGGTCTCAAGAAGCTCATGTTCAGGCTGTGCATATACAAGGGCTACCTCGAGGGCTGGCTCTGCGAGCACATGTTCATAGTCGGCGTGCGGGGCCCCGGCGGCAGGATAACCTACCTCACCGGCGCCTTCCCCGCCGGCTGCGGCAAGACGGCGACAGCGTTCGCGGCCGACACGATAGTGGGGGACGACCTCGCGATCATACGCCCGCTCAACGGGGAGCCGCGCGCCGTGAACCCGGAGGTGGGGATGTTCGGCATAGTTGACGGCGTGAACCCGGAGGACGACCCCCAGCTCTACCGGCTGATCACCGACCCCCGCCACGAGGTCGTGTTCTCCAACGTGCTGCTCACCGACGACGGCGAGGTCTGGTGGCGCGGCAAGCCGGGCGAGCCGAGGCCGGGCGTCAACTACGCCGGCCGCTGGTGGCCCGGCAGGAGGGGCGAGGACGGCCGCGAGCTGCCCCCCTCCCACCCCAACGCGAGGTTCACGGTGTCGCTCCGCGTCCTCGACAACCTGGACCCCAGGGTCGACGACCCTATGGGGGTCCCGGTGTCGGCGATGATCTTTGGCGGCCGCGACCCGGACACCTGGGTGCCCGTTGAGGAGGCGTTCGACTGGGTCCACGGGATAGTAACGAAGGCCGCCGCCCTCGAGTCCGAGAAGACCGCGGCGGTGCTTGAGAAGGCTGGGGTGAGGGAGTTCAACCCCTTCGCGATCCTGGACTTCCTACCCATATCCGTGGGCGCGTTCATAAGGCTCCACCTGGAGTTCGCCAGGAAGCTTAGGCAGGTGCCCAGGATATTCAGCGTCAACTAC
>WAQM01000201.1 GCA_015520245.1 Pyrodictiaceae archaeon | reverse complement strand
GACGACGACAGGGCACCGGTAACGCTCGTGCAGCTGGCGACGCTCAGGCACTGCGTGTGCGAGCCCACCATAGTAGCCGCTGTCGCGCTGCTGACCCTCGTGTCCACCCTGCTGGCGCTCGCGACCCTCGCGGCCGACGCCGCGCTACCTGCGGGTTAGCTCGGCCAGGAACGACTCGAAGAGCTCAACGAAGGCTTCCGCGTGGCCCCTCTCGTGGGCCATCGACGGCAGCAGGTGGGCCATGTGCTCGGTCAAGTACACGACGCCGTTCACCAGCATGTACTTGTGGAGCGCCTTGACCGTCACCCCGCCCCACCTCCTGCCCACGGCGTCCTCGTGCCTGCGCGGCCTGACCTCTGTGAAGTGTATGCCTACCATGCTGCCCGCCCCCGTCGCGTGGCAGTCAACGCCGTACGAGTCGCACGCCCTCTGGAGCCTCCCGCGCACCCAGTCCCACAGCGCGTTGAACTCCGCGTACTTGCCCCTGTTCCGGTGGAGGTAACTTACGAGCGCGTAGCCCGCCGCTATGGTGATGGGGTTGCCGGTGAATGTGCCGCCGTGGCCGCTCCTCCTACGGGGGTCGGGTATCGCGAGGTGGTCCAGCATCCTCATCACCTCGGCGCGGCCCGCTATAGCGCCGCTCCCGGGGTAGCCCCCGCCCACCGCCTTGCCCAGTATCGTCACGTCGGGTGTGACGCCGTAGTACTCCTGGGCGCCGCCGGGCGCCAGCCGGAACCCCGTTATCACCTCGTCGAAGACGAGGAGGGCGTCGTAGCGGTCCGCCAGCTCGCGCAGCGCCCTCAGGTAGTCGCGGTCGGCCTCTATGCAGCCCCCAGCGCCCAGCACAGGCTCGACGATTACTGCGGCGACGTCGCCCTTCCTCAGCTCGGCCTCGACGGCCTCTGCGTCGTTGAACGGCACCCCCACCGTGTACTTGACGGCGTCGTGGGGCAGGCCCGCGCTCTCCGGCACGTTGTAAGGCGGGTTCACGGCTACGTGAAGGGCGTCGTAGGCCCCGTGCCAGCCGCCGTTCACCTTCACGATCCTCTTGCGGCCGGTGTAGGCCCTGGCGAGCCTGACCGCAAACATGGCCGCCTCGGTCCCGCTATTGGTGAACCTCACCTGCTCGGCGCTCGGCACGACCTTGACTAGTAGCTCAGCGTACTCGACCGCGTAGGGGTTCTCGAACCCAAGGTGGGACCCGGCCCTCGCGAGCACCTCGACCACCCTCTCCCTGACGAAGTCCGGGTTGTGGCCGGCCACGTGCGCCCCGTGCCCCATCCAGAGGTCTACATAGCGGTTGCCGTCGACGTCCCACACGTAGGGCCCCTGGGCCCGCTCCACGTAGATGGGGTAAGGCTCGAACCAGCGTATGTGGTAGGTCACGCCGCCGGGCAGGACCCTCCTCGCGCGCTCGAAGAGCTCCCGGGACCTCGGGGTCTTGCGCTCGATGGCGCGGAGGAGGTCGTTGAGCATCCGCGAGGCTCTCTCCTCTAGGGCCTCGTAGCCCCGCAAGACGCTCCTCCACCGCCCGACTCCACGTCCAAGCTATTTCAGCCTATCACGTAGCGTCTCGACCACGAGCGACGCATACACGGGCGCAGTGAGCGGGTCCGTCTTGATGTGGAGCTCCAGCAGCCTCGGCTGCCTGCTGGGCAGCAGCATGGACGTCTTGAACTTCAGCTCCCGCACCATGTCCTCCTCCACGTCGGTCTTGAGCAGAACGAGCACGGGCGGCAGCGCGCGCTGCTTGACGAGCCTCGAGAGGGCCGCGGAGACGGGCTCGCGCAGCACCGGGGCGTGGCGGCTGGCGATGGACTCGAGCAGGGCAGCCGCCGGCCTCATCGTGGTCGTGTAGGCCACGAGCACCTGCTTGCCGCTGCGGAGCTCCTCGGCCAGGTCCGCCACGAACCCCTCGTACCGGCTCCTAAGCTCGCTGAACACGCTGAGGTAGTCACCGACCTCAGAGCTGAGCCTCTTCACCCTCTCGCTATCGGGGGAGTGGTTCCTCGCGACCGCGAACCCGAGGAGGGAGGCGAGGACAAGCGCGTAAACGCTCGGCCTGCCGCTGGGGACCTCAACGACCACGGCGTTCTCGCCTAGCCTGGCCTCGATGACCGGCGGCAGCGGCGGCGTGAACGCCACGAGCCGTGCGCCCGTGTGCTTGGCCGCGTCCGCGAGCCTCGCTAGATTGTTCTCGCCCCCCTCCTCGACGAACGCCACCACCACGTCTCTCTCCTCCGGCTCGCGGTACGCGAGCACGTGATACGTCAAGTCCTCGAGGGGGTGCACGCTGCTGCGCAGCTTGGGGGCCAGTACGCGCACAAACCAGTAGAAGGTGTAGGCCGCCGCCTCGCCGTAGCTGTAGCCCGCGTAGGCCGAGAATATCCTGCTCCCCTCGAGGAGCCGGGCGACCTCGTCGACGACCCGACGGCTCCAGCTCTCAGCGGCTCTCAAGCTCTCCTCCAGCGGCTCTAGAGGAGCGCCGTGGTCAGAGCCTGGCAGCAACTGCAGAGCCCGGGCTCGGGTTCGTCAGGTAGTCTGGGTATTAGCTCGTATATCACCTTCTTGGCCTTCTCGACGTTCTCGGCCATTATGCGGGCGACCTCCTCGGCCGTCACGGGGCGCTCAGCCCACACGTCGTAGTCGGTGACGAGGGCCAGGGTCGCGTAGCACATCTGGGCCTCGCAGGCCAGGTTGACCTCCGGGACCAGCGTCATGCCTATTATGTCGGCCTTGAACACCTCCTTCCATATCCTGCTCTCGGCCCGCGTCGAGAACCTCGGGCCCTCAATGCATATGTAGGTCCCGCGCGGGTGCACCCGGTAGCCCAGCCTGCTCGCCGTGTCGATCAGCAGCCTACGCAGGTGCTCGCAGAACGGGTCCGCCATGCTCACGTGGGCCACGACGTGACCATCGAAGAAGGTGTAGTCGCGCCTCTTCGTCATGTCTATGAACTGGTCCGGAACCACGAGGTCGCCGGGTCTGTAGTCCTCGCGCAGGCTGCCCACCGCCGAGACCGCTATCACCCACCTGGCCCCCAGGGCCTTGAGGGCCCATATATTGGCCCTATAGTTGATGCGGTGGGGCGGGATCCGGTGCCCCCGCCCGTGCCTGGCCAGAAACGCGACCCTCTTGCCGCCCACGCGCCCCACTATGATGTTGTCGCTAGGCTCCCCGTAGGGCGTGTAGACCTTCAGCTCCCTCGCGTCCTCCAGGATCCCGGGGTCGTAGAGGCCGCTGCCCCCGATTATCGCGACGTCAACGCGCTCGCGGGGCGGCGGTGGGAACTCGACTTGCAAGGCCGGGCACCGAGCGGGGGCTGCGAGTGGGAGGGTTAAGTCGGCTCAGTTCGCGGCCGCCGTATTCCACACCCGGGGTTCGGTGGCTCCCCGGGGTAATCATCACAGCCTCGGCTTGCGCGCCACGACGCCCAGCACTTCGGGCACGAACCTCACCGACTCGAAGCCGACTTCCCTCAGTCTCCTCACGACGCCCCGGACTACGTCCACGTTGCTGTGGCGGCCAGGCTCGCCCGTGTAGTGATACAGCACGCCGCCGGGCTTTAAAACGCGGAATAGCTCGGCGTAGAAGCTCCGCGAGTAAAGCTCGCCGGCAACGCTGTAGCGCGGCGGGTCGTGAATCACCCTGTCGAACGTCGCGTCCTCGAAGAGCTGGACCACCTCCACGGCGTCGCCCAGGACAATCGTGACCCCAGGGTCGGCCAGCCCCGAGCTGAACGGGTTCCTCTCGGCTGCCCACAGCACCAGCTCGTCCACCTCCACCGTCACCACCCTGGCGCCGCGCCTCCTCGCAGCTATCGCCGTGTACCCCAGGCCCGTACACACGTCGAGCACCAGGTGGCCGCGCCTCACGCGGGCCAGCTCTACCTTGGCTTCCGCGTCCTCCAGCGGGTCGACACCCTCGATCCTGTGCATGTGGATCCCGTTGATCTCGAGGGTCGAGCTGCGGCCGGGGCCCAGGGCCCTCAGCTTGACGTAGCCCCTCTCTCCGAAGGCCTCCACCGGCCTCATGTCAGGGAGCGTGTACACGCGGTCCGGCCTCACGCCGCTGGGGTCGACGCACACCACGCGCCCCACGTCGGCGCAGACCGTGGCCCCCTCGCACCAGACCTCGCGCACCCTCCCCCTGCCGAGGTTGATCGTAGCCTCGCCGCGGCCCCCGCCGGGCCCACAGGCGCTAGCCCACCCCAGCACCTCCCAGCCCGCGACGACGGGCCCCCGGGGCCGGAACCCATATACTTCCAGCACCGCCTCCGGCTCCCCGCGGCCTACCACCTGCGGCCCGGCTATGAGGATCACGACTCTCGCTGAGTACGTGATGAAGGAGGTTTCGGCCGAGCTTGCGGGCCAGGTGGTAGGCCAGCGCCACGACGTGCTTGCACGGGCGGCGGCTGAACCACGAGTAGGGGCAGGTACACGAGAAGCCGCGCTCGGATAGCCAGACGCGGTAGACCTCACCGCTCTCGCCCCTCACCAGGGCTACGAAGCCGCCGCTATGCTCCCTCACGTACAGCACCTGCCCCCTCAGCGCCAGCAGGAGGCCGCGCGCGGTCACCGCGTCCAAGCTGGGGCCCCGCTATGCGGTCAAGCGGCCGCAGGCCGCGCTCTCCCCGGGGGTTAAGCGAAACTACCCCCGGGGAGAGCGCGGCCTGCGGCCGCTTGACCGCATAGCGGGGCCCCAGCTTGGACGCGGTGACCGCGCGCGGCCTCCTGCTGGCGCTG
>WAQM01000200.1 GCA_015520245.1 Pyrodictiaceae archaeon | reverse complement strand
GTATTGCCGAGCGCTGCGATGGCGAAGGACACCAGCTCCGAGCCCTCAACCCTAGGCCGTGAGGAGGCCGACATAGGGTGACCGCGGCCGGGGGCCGCGGAGGGATCGGGGGTCGATGGTCCGAGCCGCCGCGCCGATGAAGAGCCGTCGGACAGAAAGGAGCCCCGCGAGGGGGATGCCTGGTCCCCTGGCTGCGCGGAGGCACCATTGAGGAGGCGGGGGTCAGAAGGGTCCGGCTCAGTCATCCCGGAGGTCCTTTGACCGGTGACCCCTCAGCATCCCCCGCTAGCCTCATTTCCCGCTCCAGCGGCGTAAAACCCGGGCGGTGAGGACCATCCGGCTCTACTGAGCCCCAGCCGTGATGACGGCCAGGACAACCGAGGCCGCCGCGTCCCCTCACGCCTTCGGGGCCAGCAGGTACGTGACGCGCCCTCCCGCGGGCAGCTTGAACTGCAGCCTGAGCGGCATGTTGCTCGAGAACTCGATGACCACGGTGTCGGCCACCTTGGTGAGCGAGAGCACGTGCTTGAGGTACTCGATGCTGTAGGCCGACTTGCTGGGCTCCTTCACCTCGAACTCCACCACGGCGGGGCTATCGCTGCGGATCTTCGTCTCGGCGACCGCGGCGCCCACGCCCCTCACGACGAGCGTGGTCTCGTCGGGTGCCTCGAGCTCGACCGTGTCGCCGACGGCCTCGGCGTCCTTGAGCGCGTTCTTGAACGGGTCGACTATCATGGCGACGCGGGTGTTGAACTCTAGCTCGGCCTCCGGTATCTCGGGCTCGGGCACGTCCAGGTTCAGCAGCCTGTACCTCTTGACGGCTGCCCCGACTATGGTCCACGTGACGCGCTCCTCGTCGACCTCGATCTCCAGCTTCTCCCCCTTCTTGCCCCGCTTCACTATCTTGGCCACGTTCGCGACGTTGAATCCCAGCTTGACCTCCTCGCCCTCGACATCGTACTCTATGAAGGTGTCGGTGGGCAGCTCCAGCTGTATCAAAGCGACGTGGGCTGGGTCGACGGCCACGGCCCTTACGCCATCGGGCGTGATCCTCATTGAGATCTCGTCGACGATCTTGGATAGCGAGTCGAGCATGTTGTAGAACGACTTAGCGTCCGGGTACGATAGCCTCGCCCTAGCCAATGTCCGGCACCCTCACCCGGCCGGCGGCCCCTTGGACTGGGCTCCGCGCCTGGGCTAGGGTATAAGTGTCGAGGTCCCTCAGCCCCGGCAGGGGCCATGAAAGTGGCGCTGCAGAAGCTGGCGCCTAACACGTACCTGCTGCCGGGGAGCCCGGCCACGCTCATCCGCATCGTGCCCGAGACGGGGCGCGCGACGGTCGTGGACCCCGGCTCGGGTGCGGGCCGGGCGGAGGAGGTGAGGGCAGCGGTCAGGGAGCTGGGGGCAGACCCGGGCCCCATCCTGCTGACGCACGGGCACAGCGACCACGTGGCGGCCGCCGCCGAGCTGGGCTGGCGCCCGGTCTACGCGCCACGCCACTGCGTGGCGTTCGTCGAGTCGTTCTGGGCCCGCAGGCTGCTCGCCTACGGCGGCGTCGTGGCGGGCCGCTATGCGCGCCACGGGCCGGCGGAGCTCAAGGTGGACTACTGGGTTGCAGACGGCAACCCCGTCCCCGGCTTCCGGGCCGTGTCGCTGCCGGGGCACACGCCGGGTCACACCGGCTACATCTCTGAGGAGGAGGGGGTAGCGTACGTCGGCGACGCGGTCTTCGGCGAGCGCGTGCTCGAGGCCTACGGCATACCGTTCGCGTACGACCTCAGGGTGTTCGCGTCGACCATTGAGGGCAGGCTGGCCAAGCTGGTCGACGAGGGCTACAAGATCGTGCCGAGCCACGGCCCGGTGGCGGAGGGCGGGCGCGCCAGGGCGATGCTCGAGCGGAACCTCAAGCGCATATCCGAGGCGCGGGAGCTAGTCCTAGCGATGCTCTCCGAGAGGCCGATGACCCTCGACGAGATAGTCCACAAGCTCACCTCAGCACTGGCCCGGGGCGCGCAGGACGTGAGGAACCTGCTCCTGAACCGCCTCCCCGTGATGTCGCTCCTCGCCTGGCTGGAGGAGGAGGGAAAAGTTCAACCAGCGGTCTCCCCTGAGGGGGTAGTGTGGAGACTGAAAAGCGGGACCAGCGCCAGGTAGCCGGGGGTGGCGGGCTGATGGAGCAGGAGGCCGGCCCAATGGACCCCGAGGAGCTGATCGCCCGGAAGGTCGTGCAGATGTACCTGGAGGGCAGGAGCGTGAAGGAGATAGCCGAGGAGCTCGGCATATCGATGTCGACGATATACAGGCTGCTGGCCAAGAAGGGCGTGACGCTGCGGAGGCGCAAGTACAACGCGCGCGGCAGGCTCACCCAGGAGGAGCTCGAGAAGATCAGGCGGATGTACCTGGAGGGCAGGAGCATCTACAGCATAGCGAAGGAGCTCGGCAGGCCGACCTCCACGATCTACTACGCTCTGAAGAGGATGGGGCTGCTGGGGCAGCGGGGGCAGCAGGGCGGCCAGTGAGCCCCGGCCCGCGAGGTTTTTGGCCCTCAGAGGCCGGCGTGCCCGCTCACCCCCCGTGGGGGTCCGCGACGCTTACCCGCTACTCATCACCGGGCGGTGGCCCTACCTCGGCAGCGGCCCGCGAGAGCCCTTATGGGCTCCGTTAGCTCGGCCTCGACGTCCCTGCGGCTCCACCTTGGGTCGCTCAGCCCGATGATGTAGAGCCTCAGGGTCCTCACGAGGTCGCTTTCGTCACGAAGCCTCCTCACGAGCACGGGCACCCAGCCGGGCACAGGGAAGTCGACGGCCACCACCCGGGCGCCCGGCCTCAGCTCCCTCTCGAGCTTGGGGCGCAGCGCCTCGTTCACGCTCATGTACAGGTAGAGGTACACGACTGTGGCCTCGGAGACGTCGACGGTGAAGAAGTCGGCCTCGACTATCTCGACCCGATCCTCGACCCCCTCGAGCCTAGCCTTGACCCTCGCAGCCTCGGCTAGCAGGGGGTCTAGCTCGACGCCCACGGCCCTGCGGGCCCCGAAATCCCGCGCGGCGATTATCACCACCCGGCCGTCGCCGGCTCCCAGGTCGTAAACCACATCGCAGGGCCCCACCCACGCGAGCTCCAGGGCCTTGTAGACCACCCTGAGCGGCGACGGTATCCACGGTACGGTGAGCCTAGAGCGGCTCACAGCGTGGCCCCTGTAGGACGCCGCCGCGGCCAGGCGGTTATGGTGGTGGCAGCTGCCTCACGCCTCGAGGCGGCGCCGGCGTGGGCCGTAGGTGCGGGGCGCTTCAACCCGCCAGGCGCTAGCGCGTATCGTGGCAGTCCCCCGCCGAGCCATAGTGACTGCGGCGGGCCGGGCCAGCGCCAGCCAGCTCGGCTTGGCGACGCGTTGCCAGTCCCGTGTCGCGTGACCGCCGAGGCTGACGCCCTCGTGCACCGCAGCCTGGCCGAGGCGCCCAAGGGT
>WAQM01000199.1 GCA_015520245.1 Pyrodictiaceae archaeon | reverse complement strand
CCGTGATGGTGCTCTCGTCGAGGAGGATCAAGGTCATCATAGACTCGGGGGAGCAGCATGTCATGGTGCCTGGGAGGCTGGTGGACAAGGAGGCTGTCGAGGCGCTACTGGGGTAGTGCTACCCGGCATTCCAACAGCCCCCTCCTGCACAGCTCGTAGATCCCGGAGGCGACTACTGAAGGCTCGGTGCCCAGCTTGCTGGCCACGGCGGCCACGAGCTCCTCGAGGGGGGCGTGGCCGCGCTCGACTAGCGCCAGGATGACCTCGGCCTCAAGGGCGCCGAGGCCGCGCCCCTCCTGCAGGCCGGCGAGCCTGCGGGCGAGCGCCCTGGCCCTTTCGAGCCCGGCCTGCACCGACGACATCGCCCGGGCTAGCGCTTCGAGGCTTGCGGCCCCTGCGACGCCCTCGGCGAGCCTCCGCGCCAGCGCGCCTATCGAGGCCCTGAGGGCGGCGCAGAGGTCGCCACAGCCTTCCGGCAGGCTGCTCTCCACCTCGCGCTTAGCCTCCAGGAGCCTAGCTAGCCTCCTCCTGACGGCGTTCAGCGCCTCGACGGCGTACTCCAGGCCCCTCCCGGCGCCGACCGACGACGTTGACGCCACCACCAGCTTGAGGAGGTGGCGTGCGTCGACCCCGAGCACCTCCAGCAGGCGGCGCACCTCCTCAACGGCGGCAGCAAGCTCCCCGAGCTTGGATCTGTGCCTCGCGAGGTCCAGCGCCGCCCGGTAGCCGTCGCCCGAGGCGGCGACCACCTCCCTGACCAGCCTCCTCACCTCCTCAGGCATGCTGGCCATGGCGGCCAGGGCGGCCGCGTCGCCTGCGCTGGGGCAGCTATCGGCGTCCGCCTCGACCCCCAGCACCTCACGCAGGAACAGTGCGGTGGCGCGCCTGCACGCCTCGTCGGCCAGCGCGGCGAGCCTCTGCGCCCCCTCCTGGGCCTCCTCCCGCAGGGAGGAGACGAGGGCCGCCACCTGGCGCTTGGAGGGCGCGCTGAGCAGTGGGGCTAGCTGACGCACTACCACGAGCTTCTCCCGGGCCTCTTCGAGGCTGCGTACGTCGCGGCGGAGCTCAGCAACGTAGGGCTCCAGCACGGAGCGCAGGCCGGCGCCGGGCACGGGCCTTCACCCCCCACCGGCCGCAGCATCCTCGGGGGCCAGAAGGCGCTCCAGCTCGGAGGCAAGCCGGAGTAGCTCCCCCATCCTCTCGCCCCTGATCCTCGCTAGCGACGAGGCCTCCTCGACCAGCGACTCGAAGTCGTCCAACTCGCTGGCGAGCCTCGATACCGCGGCCTCCAGCTCCACGAGGTTGGAGGCGCCGCCCAGGACCTCGCCGACGTACTCCTGCACGCGCGATCTAACCTCCTCCGGCAGGCCGGCCAGCGCCTCGACGATGCGCCCGACCGTGCGCTCGCCGCGCTCTAGGACCGCTACGAGGCCCCGGACGCTCGAGACGGCGGGCCCAGCGATCATCGCCAGCAGCGCCCTGAGCGCCGGGTCCTCGGCCCCCTCGAGCAGGTTGAGGAGCCTCTCGGCCGACCCCAGCACGCTGCCCACGGCCTCCCTTAGCCGAGCCGGAAGCCAGGCGAGCTCGAGCGAGCGCGCGGCGCTAATGGCCTCCCGGAGCTCGTTGACGACCTGGGCGGCCTCGAGCCCCTGCTCGGCGCCCAGCGGCTGCACGGTGGGGGCCCCGCGGCAGTCGCGCAGCGCCTGCTCGAGGATGTCGAGGCCGAGCTGCCTAGCGCGCTCGTATAGCCGGTGGAGCTCGCTCGCGGCCTCGACGACGCTGGGGCGGGGCGGGGGCCTGACGCCTAGCAGCTCCCTGAGCCTGACCTCAGCGTCGGCGAGCGCCTTCTCCGCCTCCCTCAGCGTATCCAGCAGCGCGCGGGGGTCGCGCGCCGAGGCTACGGCGGAGACCAGCGCGGCGCCCACGGGGCCGAGGCTCCTGGCCACCGAGCGCATCCTGTCCAGGAGGGCCGAGAGCTCACCGCGCCTCCCCGCGGAGGCGCGCTCGATGAGCATGGCCTTCGCGAGCTCGCCGAACTGCT
>WAQM01000198.1 GCA_015520245.1 Pyrodictiaceae archaeon | reverse complement strand
GAGGGTGTCTGTATGTTTAGGCCGCCGATGGTAAAAAGATTTAAGCGAACCCATCACCCGGCTTTAAATATTCATGGAAATGAACGGGGCCGGAGCAGTTCACTACGGCTGAGACGTGTTAGATGCGCAGCGAACAAGAAGCCGTGAAACTGAACGGTAACTGAACGCTCTTCCCGCGGGAGGCACGCGGTTCTAACACGAACACGTTACGGGGCGCCCCCACCACCGTGGGACCTTGGCATGGCGGACGGAGACCTAAGGGGTTCCAACGGGCGGAGGTAACGAGCACGGCGCGGCGGAGACGCAAGCCGCGGCACGGCCCCGGAGCCCGGCACGCTGGAGGCCACGGGAAAGCGCGGCGAGGCCGAGGCGGCGCGGAGCCACGGGGTTCCCGCGGGAGGCGCGAGAAAACGGTCAGGGCGCGCGGGGACGGGCCGGGCTAGGCCCCGGCCTCCGCCTCCAGGCAGCGGCGGAGGATCCTGGCGAGCTCCTCGGCCGCCCTGCCCGCCAGCTCCCTCATCAGCTCCTCCAGGTCCTCCTCAAGGAGTCCGGCCACGTCGGCGGGCCTCACCTCGCCGCCGAACTCGTCGGCGTATACCTCCAGCTCGACCTCGAACGACCGGCCGTCCACCACCTTCACCCTGGCCCTCCTAACGGCGTCGCCGGCGGCCAGCCAGCGCCTCAGCCTCTCCGGCGTCACCAGCCGCTCGACCAGCCTCCTGGCGAGGGCCCTGAACCTCGGCGACTCCAGCAGCCTCTCGAAGGCGGCCTCAACCACCATGTCCACCACGTGCTCGGGTACCGAGGCCTCCACCACGGCTGTCGCGCGGTACACGGTGAGCCTCTCCCCGTCCTCTGAAACGGAGTAAGAGCCGAGGACCCGCACCGACCGGGCCCGGGCCACGCCCTGCCACCCGGCCCCACCGGCCACGGCCGCCCGATAAAACCGTACCTCCCGCGGGAGACACGGGGAGCCGGGCCGACGGCCGCACCCGCCGCGGGAACCACCGCCCAGCACCCCACCAGCCCGGGCCGAAACGGCCAAGAGGAGCAGCAGGCCGCGGAGGGAAAGGGGGAGGGGAGTGCGTATTCTAAATGTGATAAGGCGTTTCTTAAGAAGGCACTCCCGCGGCGGCACCGAGGGTCGCGTGGAGGCCCATGAGCACCGCTGGGAGCCGGTGAGGGTCCGCGCGAGGTGTAGCTTCTGCGGCCGGCCCGTCGCCACGCTCTACCGGTGCGCGGTGTGCGGGGCCGAGGAGGCGCGCTGGGAGCCGGGCTCCAGGGCCGTGGTCGCCAGGGCGGCACTGACCGGGGCGCCCAGGATCGAGGTCGTCATGTGCGGCGACTGCGTTAGGGAGTCGAGGGAGCTGATGAGGAAGCTCGACGAGAGGCTAGATAAGCTGGCGAGGAGGGTCGACGCCTGCCCGCCCTCGGCCAGGCCGGTAATAGTGGACTCGGTGGAGGACCTCGTGAAGTACCTTGAGGGCCGGGCGCTGGCGGTCTCAAGGGTCTTCGAGGCCGAGGCCTACACCGAGTGGTGGGTAACACGCGGCATCGGTGTGTGCGCCGAAGTTGAGAGGCCGGGCAGCACGGTTTTAATCGTAGTACCGTGGTGGGCGCTGCCCATTCGGCGGCGCGGGGGACGGGCGTGGGACTATGAGCAGCCGGACGGCGCCGGTGATACCGAGGACCGGCTACAAGCTCCTCGTCGCCTGGCTGCTGATCGACTGCGTCCCCAAGGCAAAGGTTAGGGTGCTGGCCAGGGGCGTCTACGCCGTGAGGGGCCGGCTCGCCGAGCTCCCGCCATCGCCCGCACACGTAGAGCGCTACATAGATCTCCTCCGCGCCTACGGGATCCTCGTGGAGCGCGACGACAAGCTGTGCTTCGCAGAGCACGTCCTTGAGCTACTGATACGGCCGCTTACCGAGGAGCTGAGCAGACGCTACGACCGCCACACCGTCCTCGCCTACGTGCTGAAGGCCGGCGGCGACCCCTAGGCCCAAGCGGTTTTTTATAAGCGAGGATCCCGCGGGAACCACATGAATCAAGAAGCGGGCGCGCGACGGGAAAAAACAGCTTGGCGGGCCGGGGCTAGCAGTCCTTCAACCTCATCAGCTTCACCAGCTCCTCCAGGATCCTCGCCGCCCACCACTCCTCCTCCCAGAGCGCCGCCAGGATGTCGCCCACCGCGCACGTTACTAGATCTTCCTCGGGTAGCTCCTTTACCCGGAACTGGATCCCCCCGGGCGTCGCCACCGGCTCCATGCACCACGGTATCACCCCGACGGTCCTGAACAGCTCCCAGACGTCGCCGAGCCCCACCGCCCTCCTCACCGCCTCGTTGACGTCGGCCAGCCTCAGCCGGAGCAGCTTCAGCGCGTCGAACTCTGGCAGGTTGTGCTTCATGGCGTAGAGGACGGCAGGAGTAATATCATACGCCAGCACCTCCGCGCGCTCCTCGCGGGGGCCGTGGGCGCAGTGTATCAGCTCGTGCACCAGCGTCGGCAGGCCCTCGGTCGTCAGCAGCTCCAGCGACGCCCTGCTGCTGATGAAGCAGGCGTGCTCGAACACCAACGTGCACGCCATCACCGGCCCCCACTGGCCGTACTCGGGGCAGATGCCGGTCCACCACGGCAGCCAGTAGACCTTGACCCGCCTCAGCCTCGGCAGGTAGCGACTGGCCCGCCGCACCACGTCGGTGTTGCTGATGTCGACGATCATGCTGCCGCCACCTCTTTGTCCGTGCCTCCCGCGGGAGGCACGGGATAAAAAAGCCAACCCGCCCTGGCAGCCTAGGCGAGCAGAATAAAAATGAAAGAGCTAGGCTAGGAGGCGGAGGCGCAGCCGGTAGTGGCGGCAGAAGTCGGTGACCTCGTGG
>WAQM01000197.1 GCA_015520245.1 Pyrodictiaceae archaeon | reverse complement strand
GGAGGGCCACGAGGTCAGCAGGATGGGCGACGAGGAGCTAAGGAGGTTCCGCGCCCGCGTCGTGGGCTACGTGCTGCAGCAGAACAACCTCATACCCGGCCTCACCGCCCTCGAGAACGTGCTCCTGCCCATGGCCGCGGCGGGGAGGCCGGACGTGGCCAGGGCCAGGAGGCTGCTCGCCGAGGTAGGGCTCGAGGGCAAGGAGGACCGCTTCCCCGAGGAGCTCAGCGGCGGCGAGCAGCAGAGGCTGGCCGTGGCCGTGGCGCTGGCCAACGACCCCCCGGTCATAGTCGCCGACGAGCCGACCGGGGAGCTCGACATAGCAACGGGGGAGAGGGTGGTAAGGCTGCTCGTACGCCAGGCCAGGGAGGCCGGGAAGACGGTCATAATGACGACCCACGACCCCCGGGTGGCCAGGATGGCTGATCGCGTCGTGCTCCTCGAGGACGGGCGGGTGGTCGGCGTCTACGACCCGAGGAAGGTGGGCTACCTCGGTGCCGCCGAGGTTGAGGCCGAGAGGGTCGTAGTCGAGCACCTTAAGAGGATGCTCGAGGACGTCAGGTCGAGGCTCGCCAGGCTGAGCTCCGAGCTCGCCTCGGGCAGGCTAGGGCTCGACGAGGCGGTCCGGGTCTACCTCAAGCTCAGATCCCTGGAGGAGGCGCTGGTGGAGGAGCTCGCTAGGCTCGGTGCGGGCGTCGAGGCCCTGGAGGGCGCCGGCCGGTAGCGGCCGCCCGGACGGCTTAAACCGCGCCCGCCCGGCGGCTGCGCGGGATCCAAGGTGGCGGCGAAGCTCTGCCCCGTCTGCGGCGTTGCTTTGAGGCCGCGCATCGTCTACGGCATCGAGGTCGACTACTGCCCGAGGTGTCGCGGCGTCTGGCTCGACGGGGGCGAGCTCGAGAAGCTGGTGAGCGCTATCCGCGAGTACGAGCGCGACTACCACGAGTTCCCCGAGTACGTGAGCTTCGAGGAACAGTATAAGAAGAGGAAGAAGAAGAGGTCGATCTTCGAGGTCCTCGAGGAGCGCTTCGAGTTCTAGGCCGGGGGCGCGGGCTTGCTGCGCCCGCCCCGCGAGCCCAGCGTAGCGGGCATCATGGTCATCGGCGTGGCTGCTTCAACAGCGCTCTCGAGACCGGGGCCGGCCGAGGTGGCGGCCGCAGCCGGCATCCTGGCCCTCCACCTGCTAACCTTCGACCCCGGCTTCGACGCGGCGCGGCGGCGGGACCTGCGCGCACTCCTGCCGGTCGCTGCCCTCAACGCGGCGCCGTACGCGGTCGCTGCCCTCCTGCTCGAGCCAGCGGCCGGGCCGCTGGCCGCCGCCGCGCTGCTCTTCCTGGCCGCGTCCGCCGCTGTGCTCGTCCTCGGCCCGCGCAGCCCGCTTACCTACGTCCTTGGCTCACTCGTGCCGGCCCTACCAGCCCTCTCGATCCCCAGCGCTCTAGGCATACTGACGCCGGAGGCCGCCGTATTTTGGCTGCTCTACGCCCTCTACACGACCGCGACCGCCGCGTACATCGAGTCGAGGATGCCCCACCGCGAGTTCAAGCCCTGGGCGGCGCTCGCTATCTGGGCCCCCGCGCTGCCCGCGGGGCTGGCCTACGACCCCCTCCTCGCCCTGGCGCTGGCCGAGCCGACCGCGAAGTTCGCGCTCAACGCAGCCAAACCCTCCAAGGTGCCCCGGGAAGGCATTAGGAGGCTCGGGGTGCTGGAGCTGGCCAGGCTCCTGGCGTTCACGGCGGTCTCCTGCGCGATCCTAAGCCTGGCCTAATGCAGGCCTCGCCGCGCGGTGCCGCGCCTTCCGCCAGGGCCGCCTATCACTTGACGCTTAGGTTGAAATACCGGGGTCGGGGCGCTGCCAGCCGGGGCCGAGGATGGCGGTTTCTGACGCGGCGCAGAGGGTCGTGAGGGAGTACGAGTCGATACGCGAGATACGCGGCCCGCTGCTGGTGGTCGAGGGCATCAGCGACGCGGCCTACGACGAGCTCGTGGAGGTCGAGCTCGCTAACGGCGAGAGGAGGCGCGGTCGCGTCCTGGACACCGGCCGGGGCTACGCCATCGTCCAGGTGTTCGAGGGCACCACCGGCATCTCGAGGACAAACGCCAAGGTGAGGTTCCTGGCGAGGACCCTCGAGATAAAGGTGTCGGAGGAGATGCTAGGTAGGATCTTCAACGGGCTCGGCGAGCCGATAGACGGCGGCCCGCCGATAGTCAGCGGCGTGTGGAGGGATGTCAACGGCGAGCCGCTCAACCCGGCCGCCAGGCTCTACCCCGAGGACTTCATACAGACCGGCATCAGCGCGATAGACGGCATGAACACGCTGGTCAGGGGGCAGAAGCTGCCCATCTTCAGCGGCAGCGGCCTGCCGCACAACATGCTCGCCGCCCAGATAGCAAGGCAGGCGACGGTGAGGGGCGAGGAGGAGGAGTTCGCGGTGGTGTTCGCCGCCATAGGCATAATGCACGACGAGGCCCTCTTCTTCAAGAGGTTCTTCGAGGAGACGGGCGCCATCAAGAGGACGGCGATGTTCATAAACCTGGCCGACGAGCCGCCGATGGTTAGGCTGATAACGCCCAGGGTGGCGCTGACCCTGGCCGAGTACCTGGCCTTCGAGCTCGACATGCACGTGCTCGTGATACTGACCGACATGACGAACTACTGCGAGGCCCTGCGCGAGATCTCGGCCGCGAGGGAGGAGGTGCCGGGCCGCCAGGGCTACCCCGGCTACATGTACAGCGACCTGGCGAGCATCTACGAGAGGGCCGGTAGGGCCGTGGGCAAGAAGGGGAGCATCACCCAGATGCCCATCCTCACAATGCCCAACGACGACATAACCCACCCGATACCCGACCTCACCGGCTACATAACCGAGGGCCAGATAGTGCTCAGCAGGGAGCTTTGGAACCGCGGCATATACCCGCCCATAAACGTGCTCATGAGCCTCTCGAGGCTGATGAAGGAGGGCATCGGGCCAGGCAAGACCAGGGAGGATCACGCCAACGTCTCGGACCAGCTCTATGCGGCCTACGCCAGGGCCGTCGAGCTGAGGAGCCTGGCCACGATAGTCGGGGAGGAGAGCCTGAGCGAGGTCGACCGCAAGTACCTAAGGTTCGCCGACGCCTTCGAGCAGAGGTTCCTCAAGCAGGGCTTCTACGAGAACAGGAGCATCGAGGAGACGCTCGACATAGCGTGGGAGGTGCTCAGCATACTCCCCGAGTCCGAGCTCTACAGGATCAAGGACGAGTACATACGCAAGTACCACCCCAAGTACAGGAGGAGGGCCGTGGGCAAGCGGGCGGCCTAGCGCCGGGGTGCCCTCCCCGTGGCCTTCGAGCAGCGCAAGGTGCTGCCCACCAAGATCAACCTGATAAGGCTAAGGCGCGAGCTCCAGATGCTGAAGAGGATAAGGAGGGTCCTGGAGGAGAAGAGGGACGTCCTCCTCCTCTACATCCGGCAGACCGCCGAGGAGTACAGGAGGAGCTACGAGAGGGCCGCCGAGATGCTGCAGCAGGTCTACCGCAGCTTCTTCGCGGCCGCCACGGCGGTTGGCATCGAGAGGCTGAGGAGCGTCGCCGAGACGGTGCCGGAGACGCTCACGCTGGCCGTCGAGGAGAGGGTGATGTTCGCCGTCAGGACGCCGGTGCTGAGCCTTAAGCACGAGACCCTGCCGCCTATGCCCCAGGCCCCAGTCAGGCTGACGCCCGGCGTGGTCGAGGCTAGGGCCCAGCTGATGAAGGCACTAGACGCGCTCGTCAAGGTGGTCGAGACCGAGGCGGCGCTCAGGAGGCTCCTGGAGGAGCTGAGGGAGACCCAGAGGCTGATCAACGCCCTCGACTACAGCATCATACCGCGCTACGAGTCGGCGATCAAGTACATCAAGCTGGTGCTCGACGATAGGATGAGAGAGGACATAATGAGGCTCAAGATGCTGAAGAGGAGGCTCGAGGCCAGGAGAGCCGCTGGCGGCCTCTAGCCCCGGCTCAGCCTCGCCCTCGCGCATCACCGGGGGGCCCCGCCCCTCAGCCCCCTCCGCAGACTCTTCATCGCCGGGCGGCAGGGGTAACCGCCCCCCGGCCGGCCCCGCCTCTGGCGGGCTGTGAGGAGTGGGGCTTCTGTCGCGGCTGAGCCGGTGACGAGGTTCCCTGGCCCCGAGCCCGCATCTGTTGTACGCTGGAACCCTCTTCTGGTGCACGGGGGTCCCGCGGCATCGGGCGCCACGTCCTATAACCGGGGGCTGGGCCCCGCCCCACACACCCCCAGCGAGGTGCGCCTCGGTGCGTAACCTGCCCGTGGGGCTCGTGGCCCTGCTCCGCGCCCTAGCCCGCGCCAGATACGGTCTGGAGCTCGAGGACCTGGTGAGGAGGAACCCGCGGCTGCTCGAGGAGCTCCTGCGCGAGGTCCTCCCCGGGTCCTGGGAGCTCGCCTACCGCTACCTGCTACGCGCGCTGGCCGCGGCCTCGGGTCGCGGCGGCCCCGACCTCAGGAGGGTGCCGCACCGTCACCTCGAGCTCGCCCTCGCCGCGCCCTACTGAGCCCGCGCGTTTTCCCCCGCCTCCACGGCGGAGGCCGCAGAGCAGCTCTAGCGCCTCCTCCTCGACCGGGTGGAGCCTCGGCGCCGCCACCACTATGGTGTGGGGCGGCGGCGGCCACGCGAGCCTGGCCAGCTCGGGCAGAGGCCCCGCGGCGCACCGCTGGTCCGGCAGCCCGGCCCGGGCGACCCCGACCGCCAGCGCCTCGGCGAGCACCGGCCTGCGCCCCCTCTCGGCGGCGAGCTCGCGCTCGAGCTCGAGCAGTATCTCGACCGCCTCGGGGATCGTCATCGCCTTGCCCTCGTCCAGGCGCAGGTCCAGTAGCACCACGGTGTGGAGGCCCCTCTCCATGTTCTCCCAGATCGTCTCGACGACGCTGTAGGGCCTCACCCCGCCCTCGGGGTAGACCAGGGTCACCATCTTGCCCAGCCTGTAGGACTGGAGGCCGGCGAGGAGCGCGGCCGCGTAGGGCCCGGCGGCCGCCGGCACCACCTCGACCCGGACGCCGGCCCTGGCCGCCTCGAGCGCGAGCGCTATGTGCGTCGTCGCGGTCAGGGGGTCGCCCGGCACCAGCACCACGACCTCGCGGGTCCTCGCCTCCTCCACCACCCTCGCCGAGCCCTCCTCGAGCGTGCGCCGGGTGGCCCGTACCACGCGAGCCCACGGGTTTACCCTCCTCACGAGCTCCTCGTCGACGCCGGGCGCTATGCTAGTGTAGGTGTCGACGTACACTACGT
>WAQM01000196.1 GCA_015520245.1 Pyrodictiaceae archaeon | reverse complement strand
CCACCCTAGCGTCGCCCAGCCCCAGGTCGAGGACCAGCCCCCGCACGCTCAGCTCGACGGTCACGCCGCCCTCGAGCACTACTGTCTCGACGCGCGGCGGGCCCAGGACGAAGTTCACTTCCGTCTCGAGGCCCGGCGCCAGCAGGTGGGGCGGCGCCGGCGCGGGCTCCGGCCGCGGCACCAGCGCGTACCAGGCGCCGTAGATGAGCGGGGGCAGCGTCGGCGCGACGAGGAGGGCGGAGGCGACCAGGGCGAGCGCCAGCCTAGCGCGCTGCGGCATCCGGCATTCCCGCCGCCGCACCGCAGGGCCTCCAGCCTAGAAGCCTTCTCCCCTCGGCCCTCACGGCCTCGACCAGCTCGGGGGTGACGTCGGCGCCCCGGGCCCTCTCGGCAGCGAGCGCGCGCTCGAGATCCAGCTCCGTGAACACGCCTATCTCGTTGAGCCTCCGCGAGGCCTCGTCGATGCTGGTGCTCCACGCCACGGCCCTCGCCGTGGGCGACCTCTCGAACACGCGCAGCGCGTCCAGGACGAAGCCTAGCACTGTGTGGACGCCGAGCTCGACGCGGCGCGAGCCGCCCCTTATGGCCGCGCGGCCGCGCCCCCATAGCCTTCATAAGGAGCGGGCCCGGCCTCCGAGCCCACCGCCTCGACGACCCAGCCCTCCTCCTCGGCCAGGCTCCTCGGCAGCCCGAAGCCGGCCTGGTAGGCGTCGTAGAGCTCGGAGAGCCTCGACATCACCAGGCCTGGGTCGAGCTCTCCGTCGGCCCCCGGGGCGTAAACGACGACGAAGCCGCGGAGCCCGCTGAGGGCGGTGGCAGCCAGCGTCAGCGAGTCGGCCAGGGGGCTCCAGAGGTCCTCCTCGCAGCCCTGCGCCACGATGTCGCCGCCCACGTCGACCGCTAGCACGGTGTCGCAGCCGTGGACGTCGGCGAGCTCGAGGAGCCCCATCCTGACCCCCACCTCACCGCGGCTGCAGTCAAGCAGTGCCACCGGCCTCCTCACGGCCTCGGCGAGCCTGCAGGCCGAGGGCACGACGAGCGCGCCCCTCCTCAGCGCCCAGCAGCGCCCCATGGCGTGGCCCGAGTAGCCCCCCAGCACCACGTGGCCCTCGAGGCTCTCGAGCGGGATGGGGCCCGGCTCCGGGTCGTACACCATCCGCTCCCAGACGAGGCTGGCCACGACGACCCTGCTAAGCCCGGAGCGCTCCAGCATCCTGGCGACCAGGTATGCCGACGCGACGTCACCGCCCCCGCCGGCGCCTACGACTATGGCGCAGCCGCCCAGCAGGTCACGCCATAGCACCGCCGGGCCCCGGCGCGCCGAGGGCCGGCAGCGGGCCAGCCATAATACCTGTCCCCACGCCGCCGGCAGCCCGCCGGGGGCCGGTACCGGCGCCCGTCCCGTGCGCGCGTAAGGCTTAGGGCGCCGAATTAACGCGCGTTAAAGCGGGGGCAGCCGGCCGTGGCCCTCGAGGTAATCGACGTGGCCGCCGAGGTGGAGGGCCGCAGGGTCCTTGACGGCGTGACGCTGAGGGTCGAGAGGGGCAGCGTCGTCGCCCTCATGGGCCCAAACGGGAGCGGCAAGACGAGCCTGGCCTACGTCATCATGGGGCACCCGCGCTACAGGGTCGTGAGGGGGGACGTGAGGCTCGACGGCGAGAGCCTGCTGGGGCTGCCGCCCCACGAGAGGGCCAGGAGGGGCGTCATGCTGGCGTTCCAGGAGCCGGTCGAGGTCAAGGGGGTGAGACTGTCGAGCCTGATAGCCGCGGCCCACGCGAGGCTCTACGGCGGCGACCTCACGAGGCCCGACCCGAAGGTGCTGGAGGAGGCCCGCGGCTACCTGGGCCTCGTCGGCCTCGCGGCCCCGATGCTGGACAGGGAGGTGAACGTGGGCTTCAGCGGCGGCGAGAGGAAGAGGAGCGAGATGCTGCAGCTCCTCGTGCTGAAGCCGCGCTACGCGGTGCTGGACGAGCCCGACAGCGGCCTGGACGTCGACGGCGTGAGGGCCGTGGCGAGGGCGATAGAGGTGATGAGGGAGCGGGGCACGGGGATACTATTGATAACCCACTACGCCAGGATACTGAAGTTCGTGGAGCCCGACCGAGTGCTGGTGATGGTGTCGGGCAGGATCGTCGAGGAGGGGGGCCCCGAGCTCGCCGAGAGGATCGAGAGGACGGGCTACGCGCCTTACACGGGTGGGAGCGGTGGCGGGGGCCGCTAGGGTCTCGGACATCGTAGGCAGGGGCAGCCTCGAGGAGGTCCTGGGCACCGTAAAGCCGTACCCGAAGGAGGTGGAGCTCCGCGGTAGGATAGAGAGGGGGCTGGTCGAGGAGCTGTCGAGGATGAAGGGCGAGCCCGACTGGATGAGGAGGCTGAGGCTGAGGGCTCTCGAGGCCTTCCAGAGGCTCCCGATGCCGCGCTGGCTCTACGGGATCGAGGAGATAGACCTCGAGGAGATAGCCTACTACGTCAAGCCCGAGACGGAGAGGGCCGAGCGGTGGGAGGACCTCCCGCAGTGGATGAGGGACTACTACGCTAAGATAGGGCTGCCCGAGGTCGAGGCGAGGTTCCTGGCCGGGCTCACGGCGGTCTTCGACAGCTTCGGCGTGCTGACGAGGATGAAGGAGGAGCTCAGGAAGATGGGCATAATCCTGCTGCCGATGGATGAGGCTGTCAAGAGGTACCCGGACCTCGTTAAGGAGTACTTCGGCAGGGTGTTCCCCTACGCCGAGCACAAGTTCGCCGCCCTGCACTACGCGCTGTGGAGCGGGGGCGCGTTCCTCTACGTGCCCCCCGGGGTCCGCGTCCCCCAGCCCATCGAGGCCTTCTTCTTCATAGGCAGCGAGCTCGAGGGGCAGTTCGAGCACACCCTTGTCGTGGTCGGCGAGGGCGCGAGCGTGAGCTTCATAGAGGGCTGCGCGGCGCCCATGATGAAGACCTACAGCTTCCACGACGGGGCCGTCGAGGTCTACGCGCACAGGAGGGCGCGCGTGCAGTTCGTGACGATCCAGAACTGGAGCAGGAACATAATCAACTTCAACAACAAGCGCGCCGTGGCCGAGGAGGACGCGTACGTGGAGTGGGTGGAGGGGAGCATAGGCAGCAAGATAACGTTCACCTACCCCTCAACGGTGCTGCGCGGCGCCAGGGCGTCGACGAGGCACTACTCGGTCGCCATAGCGAACGGGCCGTACGTCAAGGACATAGGGGCCAAGGCGATCCACGCCGCCCCGGAGACCAGGAGCATGATAGTGTCTAGGAGCGTGAGCGCCGGCGGGGGCCTCACGGTCTACCGCGGCCTCGTCAAGGTGGCGCGCGGCGCCCGCCACAGCGTGGCCCACGTGCAGTGCGAGAGCCTGGTGCTGGACGATGAGTCGAGGGCGTACACGTTCCCGAGGAACGAGCTCGACGAGCCGACCGCCGAGGTGACGCACGAGGCTAGCGTCGGCAGGCTCGGCGTCGACCAGCTGTTCTACCTGCAGAGCCGCGGCCTCAGCGAGGCGGACGCCAAGGCGCTGGTGGTGCTCGGCTTCGTCAGGGACGTGATGAGGGGCCTGCCGCTGGAGATGGCCTCGGTGCTGGCCAAGGTGATAGAGATGGAGTTCAGCGGCGCGGGTGGCATCGGTTGAGCCTGGCCAGGCTGCGGGAGGAGGCGGCGAGGCTCCTACCGAGGCTCGAGTGGCAGTTCGTGGGCGACTCGCCCACGACCAAGTACTACACCGACTGGGCTAGCTTCGAGAGGCTCCTGGAGGCCGGCGTTGAGGAGCGCGCGAGCCCGCCCGAGGGCTGGAGGCTGGCGGTGGGCTGCGGTGACGGCGGCGCCGAGCCCCTGGGCCTCCTCGCCCCCCGCGAGTCGAAGCTCGCGGCCGCCCACTACGCCGGCCTGAGCTCCGTCGACGAGGTCGTCGTCGAGCGGGGCGCGCTGGCCGCGGGGCTCTGCGACGGCGCTGGCCGCGGCTGGCTCTCCCAGCACGTGGTGGCGAGGCTGCGCGGCGGCGTGCTAGCCCTGGTGGGCGCCAGGAGGAGCGGCGGCACCCTCGTCGTCGAGGCGGAGGCGGAGGGCAGGGCGGCCCTCGGCGTGGTCGTGCTTCCGGCCTCGCCCCTCGCGGTGCTCGTCCGGGCCCGGCTGAGGCGCGGCTCGCGCCTCGCCGTCTCCCTGGTCGTCGCGTCGACCTCGCCCTCGCGGGTCGAGGCCACGGGCTACGTCGGGGAGCGAGGGGAGCTGGAGCTCTACGGCTACCTGGTCGCAGGCCGGGGGGTCCTCGACGCCCTCCTGAACGCGGTGCACGACGGCGCCTCCTCGAGGAGCCTGGTGCGGGGCTTCGGCGCGGCCGGGGGCACGGCAACCGTCGTGGTGAGGGGGCTCGCGAGGGTCCCGGCCCAGGCCCGCGGCTCCTCAACCAGGGTCGAGCTGGAGGCGCTGGCCCTCGGCGACGGGTCGAGGGCCTACACGGCCCCCTTCCTCGAGGTCGACACGGGGGCTGTGGAGCACGCATCCCACAGCGCGGCGAGCTACAGGCTCGGCGTCGACCAGCTGTTCTACCTGCAGAGCCGCGGCCTCAGCGAGGCGGACGCGGTCGCCCTCCTGCTGCGCGAGAGGCTGGGCACGGTGGTGGCGCCTATCAGCGCCGCCCTTGAGGGTGCGCCCCTGGACCTGCGGGCGGCCGTCGCCTCCGTGTTGAGGGGATGAGGTGAACGCCATCGGCTGAGCGGCGGCGGTGAGGAACGACCTGGCTCCCGACCCCCGCCACCGTAACATACCCCCGCCGCTGCGCCGCCGCGGGGGATCGCGCTTGAGGATCCTCCTGCTCTCGGACGTGCACGGCGACACCGCCCGGGCCAGGAGGCTGAGGAGCGTCGAGCGCGACGTAACCGTGGTCTCGGGCGACCTCGCCGACTGCGGCGGCAGTGTCGAGGACGCGGTCGAGGTCCTCGAGGAGCTCGCCTCGCAGGGGCCGCCGGTGGTCTGGGTCCCGGGCAACTGCGACCCGCCCGGCATCGTCGAGGTCAAGCCGCCCCGCAACACCTACCTCGTCCACGCAGCGTCGGTCGACATAGACGGCGTCCGCTACGCGGGGGCCGGCGGCAGCCCGTACACCCCCTTCGGCACACCCTTCGAGATGAGCGACGACGAGCTCGGGGAGCTGCTCAGCCAGGGCGTCGCCGGGGTCCCGGAGGGCGCTAGGCTGGTCATCGTAACCCACGCGCCGCCCTACATGAGCGGGCTGGACAGGCTGTGGACGGGCGACTACGTGGGGAGCAGGTCGGTCAGGAGGGTTATCGAGTCGGCGAGGCCGCTGCTGCACGCCTGCGGCCACATACACGAGGCGTGGGGGGCCGCCGTGGTCGGCTCCGCCCTCGCGGTCAACCCGGGGCCGCTCGTCCAGGGGCGCTACGCCGTGGCCAGCCTCGACGCCGAGCGCGGCACGGTGGTGGCGAGGCTCTACAGCATCTAACCCAGCGAGGCGACGAAGCTGGGGCCCTCCGGGGCCACCCGCACGACCCTGTTGAACGCGTCCTCGAAGCTGAGCGGGAGCCCGCGCTCCTCCGCGTAGTCCCTCACGGTGCTGGAGACGAAGGCTACCAGGCCCTCGCCGCGCGCGACCACGTGCCTGTAGTACTCGATGTGCTCGCGGTCGCGGGGTACCTGCGGCCCAACGCCCGAGACCCCGTACAGCTCGACGCCCCGGGGCCCGTCCAGCAGCACGGCGAGGTTGTAGCCCGTGACGGCGTAGCCGAAGCCCTCGCGCAGCGCGTCCTCCACCCGGACGCCGAAGCCGAGCTGCCTAGCTAGCCACACCGTGAACGCCTCAGTGTCGCTATACGACAGCGGGTCGACACCGACGACCATCGAGAGCGAGGATACGTCGAAGCGCCCGTTGTGCGCAACCACGACAGCCGTGCGGCCGAAGCGCCCGGCCACCTCGTGGACCAGGGGCTGGGCGAAGCGGGTCCCCCGGGGCCTGTCCCCCGCCAGCCTCGCGTGGGCGACCACGTAGGCCGCGTCGGCCCGCTCGAGCAGCCTCGCCAGCGCGCCGAGCCTATCCCGGGCGAGCTCAAGGTTGGCGCGGCAGGCCTCCTCGGGCGTCCGGAGCGTGTCCGCCGCGTCGAACCTCTCGTAGACCCTCACGTGGGCGCCGCCGACCAGCGCCACGGCGTAGGCGCCGAAGCCGTCGCAGTGCCTCGACCCCCTGCCCGTGGCCTCGAGGCGCGGGTCGCTCTCGGCGCTCCTCACCAGCAGCTCCAGCAGTCGCGCCAGGAGCTCCGAGCCGCGCCGGCCCGTCGAGGCGCCGGCCACCAGCCTGCACATGGCGGGCCACCAGGGCCGCGGGCGTGCCGCCCCACCCCTCTTCAGCGTCTCGCTGCGGGAGCCGTAGGGGCCGCTGTGGGGCCGCGGGGCGGCGGCTGCCTGGGAAACGTTAATGCTGCGCAGCGCCTGGTACTATACAAGTCCGCGCCTGGGGGTGACGATGCTGTGCGGATAGCGATCGTATCGCGGTGGAACGCCACGTGCGGGATATCGCTGCACGCTGAGCTCCTGGGCAGGACGTGGAGGAGCATGGGGGTGGACGTCGACGTCTACGCGCCGACGGTGGAGACGGCGAGCATGGACTGGCACCACCAGGTGCTCGGGCGCGACGAGCCGTGGGTCAGGAGGGTCTACGACGAGGTGTGGGTGGGGCGCGAGAGGTTCGACTACGGTGCGATACTGGACGGCGGCTACGACGTGGTCCTCGTCGAGGCCTACCGGGGGCTGCCGAGGAGGCCGCTCGCAGAGCTCGTGAGGAGGCTCAGGGGGAGGAGCCTGACGGTAGCGGTGATACACGAGGGCGACGCCGACGGCGTGCGGCCGTTCCTCGAGATGGGCTTCGACCTCTACGTCGTGTTCGACCGGAGGTTCGTCGACGAGCTCTTCGGCCCCTATAAGGGGAAGGTGAGGGTCGAGATCGTGCCCTACCCCTGCGCCGAGCCCCCGCAGGTCGACCCTTGGAGGCCCGGCTTCGCCGAGGGGCGCCTCCTCTTCTTCAGCTTCGGCCGCCAGCCCGTCGAGGAGTACGAGCCCTTCGTCAAGGCGCTCGACCGCCTCGCGAGGAGCTACGACCTGGTGTACTGGGTCGTGAGGACCGACGACGCGCGCCTACCCTTCGAGAGGCCGTGGATGGTCGAGTGGAGGCGCAAGCTCAGCCTGGAGGAGATCTACAGCTTCCTGCGCGGCTGCGACATCCACCTCCTGCCCAAGGGTAGGACGAAGAAGGTTGTGGTCTCGTCGACGCTCTACCAGGTGATAGGATCCCTGACGCCGACCGTGGTGCCCGACACCAGGTTCTTCGAGACGATACCCACGGACGAGCGCGGCGTGGGCGCGGTGGTCAAGTTCCGCGACGTCAACGACCTCGTCGAGAAGATAAGGATGCTGGTCGAGGACGAGGAGGTGCGCCGGACGGTGGTCGAGGAGGCGCGCAGGCTCTTCGAGAGCTGCAGGGCCTCGAGGGTGGCCAGGCGCTTCCTCAGGATCCTCGAGGGCTCGCTGACCCGGACAGCAGGCTGAGCAGCCTCTCGTAGAACTGCTTCTCGCCCCTCCTCTTGGCCGTCTTAGCCAGCTTCTTGACCACGAGCTCGGGCGTGCTGCGGGCCAGGACGTAGTAGTGGGGGTTCCTGTCCACGATCAGGTTGTAGTTGTCGTCGAGGCCTACGGCCTCTATGCCGTCGACCCTCACACTGCCGCGTACGGCCTCGGGCAGGGCGGCGAGCACCTCGCTGGCCAGGTGGGTGACGACGACGGCGACGACGTCCTCCTGGGCCGCCAGGTACTCGATGAAGCCGGCCAGCAGCCTGGCGGCGGCCCCCGCCTCGGTGGCGGCCTCCAGCTCGTCGACGAGCACCAGGCGCCTGCCCTCGCTCGTCGCTATCCTGGCCAGCGTCCTCACCATCTGCTCCAGGGCCCCGGCGCCCACCTCGCCCTGGGGCTTGGAGAGGAAGTAGACGCGGTCGAAGGGGGCGACCCACGCCTCGCGGGCGAACACCGGGAGCCCGGACTGGGCCATGAGCACGACCTGGGCTATGGTCTTGAGGAGGGTCGTCTTGCCGCCGCTGTTGGCGCCCGTGAGCAGAACGACCCTCTCGCCCCGCGTCGGGTTGGGCTCGGCCGGCACGCGGCCCACGATGTAGCTGACCCTCTGGACGGAGGCATCGCCCCGTACCATCCTTTCCAGCAGCGCCGCCTCGAGCGCCTCCCGGAACCCGACCCCGAGCGCGTCGGCGACGAGGTGGGCGTAGGAGGCCAGGCCCCGGGCCTCGAGCTGGTGGCACGCGCGGCCCGCGTCGAGCACCGCGACGAGCTGGACGAGCGCGTCCATAACTGAGCGGAGGCCCCGGGCGCGCTCGGCTATCGTGCGTAGGACGTGGAGCCTGCGGCTGCCCAGCTTCGAGGCCAGCAGCGCCCTCAGCTCGGCCACCGGGCGCCTGTCGAGCGCCAGCGGGTAGGCGGGCGCGCGCGGGACGACCCCCCTCACCAGCTCGGCCTCGTCGGCCTCCAGCTCCAGCTCGTCGACGATCCTCCTCTCGGCCTCCTCCGCGACCCTGGTGAACACCTCGTAGAGCTCCTCCGGGAGCTCTATGGACGGCGGCTCGCCGCGCTGCAGGCTGGCCAGGACCTCCAGGAGCTTCGACGCGGGTATGCGCACCTCGAGCCTCTCGAGCTCCTCCCTCAGCACCTCGTTCACCCACGCCTCGACGTCGTCCAGCACGGCGTCCAGCCTAGCGAACGCCCTCCTGAGCCTCGCGTACTCGGCGTCGACGGCCTCGGCGACGTCACCCCCCTCGAGCACGCGGGCCAGCCACTTCAGGCGCTCGAGGTCCGACGGGTCCAGCTCAAGGCCGTACAGCGAGGCGAGCCTCGCGGCTCCTTCGGCGCCCACCGTGTCGATGAAGGTGCTGAGCGACTTCAGCACCCTCCAGTTAGCTCGGAACTGCTCGACCACCGCCTCGGGTGCCACCTCCTCGACGGTCAGCTCGGCCACCGTCGCGTAAGGCCCCCGGTAGACCTGGTACGGGTCGTAGACCACGACGTCGTCGCGGCCCTCGGCCACGGCCTCCACGTCGCCGGGATCCTCGGCGTAGGCGACGTCGAGGTAGCCCGAGAGGTCGCGGCGCGCCCTCTCGTAGGCATCGCGGTCGCCCACGACAACGAGGAGCCTCTTGAGCTTGGGCGGCTTGATGGGCCTAGGCCAGTCCAGGTCCCCGGCCGCCCTCACCGCCTCGTCCACGGCGGGCACGAGCTTCACGGCCTCGGCGTAGGCGCGGAGCAGCTCGCTCCTCCGCTCGGAGCTCCCGGGGCTGGGCGAGGGCAGGTAGCAGGAGATCACGTCGCGGCCGGGCCTCGTCACCGCCCTCTCCTCGACCACCCGGCGCGCGGCCAGGAACAGCTCCCAGGCCTCGTCGGAGGCGGCGACGTCGCGCGGCCAGCTCCCGTAGGCGAGCCTGTACAGCCCGTGCACCATCCTCACGGCGGCGGCCCTGCCCACGGCCTCCTCGACGAGGCTGACCCGGCACCACGCGAGCGCCCTGAGGGCCTCGGACTCGCTGCCGAAGAAGGCTACCAGCCTGCCGGCGGTCCTCGCCCCCACCCCGGGCACCGACGTTAGGCTGACAGCCCCCCGCAGCTCGAGCAGCTCTAGCGGCATTACCTGGGCGCCGCCCCCGCGGGCGCCTGCGCGGGCGCACCCCTATACAGCGCCCGGCTAGGCGATGAAGAGGGCGATTGGGACCGACCGCGGCCCGGGATGGAGAGCCCTGCGGGGCCTCGTCTGAGCCCCTAGCCCCCCGCCAGGACCTCGGCCAGCACCGAGGCCCCTATGAGGACGAGGAGGGCGCCTGTGGCCCGGTCGAGGGCCCTGGCGAGCGCCTCACGCAGCCCGCCTGGCGCTGAGGCGGCGGCCAGCCACCCGGCGGCAGAAAGCGCTGCCATGGAGCCCGCCACCGACGCCGAGTAAGCGGCCGAGAGGATCAAGGGGTCGGCGCCGGCAAGCACTATCGCCGCCAGCGCGACGTCCTCCTCGTGCGCGAAGCCGAGGGCCAGACCGTAGCGGGCCAGGCCCCTCAGGTCCGGCCGGGCGGGCGCCCCGCGGCCCTCGCCTCGCTGGGGCGCCGCGAGCGCACGCGCGCCCAGGACGACCAGGGCGGCCCCCGCCGCGGCCGCCAGCGCCCTGCTGAGCCCCTCCCAGAAGCCGCCGAGCACCCACACCGCGGCGACCACTGCGACTGCCGACGCCAGGTGGCAGGCGGCCAGCACGAGGGCGGCGGCGATCGCGGCCGCGAGCGAGCCCCGCGAGGCACCGTAGGCCACGGCGAGCGGCCAGCCGTGGCTCGGGTCCGAGCCGTGGAGGAGGCCCAGCGCGGCGGCCGAGGGGTAGGCGGTGTAGTCGAGGGCGAAGGCCAAGGCGGGTGCCGCCCGGCCCGCGGCCCGCGCGGACAGCATATTAGCGCTGGCCCGCGGCC
This sequence comes from Pyrodictiaceae archaeon, assembly GCA_015520245.1. Lineage (GTDB taxonomy): Archaea > Thermoproteota > Thermoprotei_A > Sulfolobales > Pyrodictiaceae > WAQM01. Next base: position 646 of record WAQM01000196.1, on the reverse strand, counting down.
GCGGCCGAGGGGCTCCCGGCCCTCGGCTGGGGGCCGCCCTGGCGGGGGTGTGCGCCGGTGGCCGGTAAAAGGAGGAAGAAGGGTAGGTCGCACTCGACCAGGCCGGCCAGCCTCGTGGCGCCCAAGTGGGTGCAGTACGACCCCGAGGAGATAGAGGAGATCATAGTCGACCTCGCCAGGAAGGGCTACGGGCCCAGCATGATAGGGATCATACTGCGCGACCAGTTCGGCATACCCCTGGTGAAGCCGATCCTCGGCAAGACGATCACCGAGGTGCTCGAGGAGCGCGGCATTAAGATGGTGGTGCCCGAGGACCTCTTCAGGCTCCTCCAGAAGGCGGTGAACCTGCGCCGCCACCTGGAGGAGCACCCCAAGGACACCCACGCCAAGAAGGGGCTCATGGACCTCGAGTCCAAGATAAGGAGGCTGGTCAAGTACTACAAGAGGGTCGGCAAGCTGCCGCCCGACTGGGAGTACGACCCCGAGAAGGCCAAGCTGATCGTCGCCGGGGGCCTCTACAGGGAGGAGAAGCCGCAGGGGCAGGGCGGCGCGGGCTAGGCGGGTGGCCGGATGCCAGGCGGCCAGCGGGCGCCGCCGGTGAGGGTCGTCGCCGGCCAGCTCTCCTCGATGCTCCGCGAGCACAACT
>WAQM01000195.1 GCA_015520245.1 Pyrodictiaceae archaeon | reverse complement strand
GGCGTACTCGGCATGCCGCCGCCGCAGAAGCAGGTGGGCGTCGTCGGCAAGACCAACGTCGGGAAGTCGACGTTCTTCGCAGCCGCCACGCTCGCCACGGTGGAGATAGGCAACAGGCCCTTCGTCACCCTCAAGCCCAACGTCGGGGTGGGCTTCGTCAGGAGGCGCTGCGCCCACGTCGAGCTCGGGCTCCCGCGCTGCGACCCCTCGAGCGGAGCCTGCGTGGCGGGCTGGAGGTTCATCCCGGTCAAGCTGATCGACGTGCCCGGCCTCATACCGGGCGCCCACCGGGGCCGGGGCCTCGGGAACCAGTTCCTCGACGAGGTGAGGCAGGCCGACGCGCTGATACTGGTCGTCGACGCCGCCGGCGCCACCGACGCGGACGGCAACCCGGTGCCGCCGGGCACGGCCGACCCGGTCGAGGAGGTGCGCCTAATGGAGCGGGAACTCGACGAGTGGATATACTCGATCCTCTCGAGGGACTGGGACCGCTTCGTTATGAAGGTGCACGCATCGGGCGAGCGCGTCGTCGACGCGCTGGCCCGCAGGCTGAGCGGGCTCAGCGTCGCCAGGCACCACGTGGAGAGGGCGCTCAAGGAGGCTGGGCTGGAGGAGAGGCCCATCAGGAGCTGGAGCAGGGACGACCTAAGGGCGCTGGCCACTGCGATAAGGAGGGCGAAGCCTACCCTCATCGCGGCCAACAAGGCCGACCTGCCCGAGGCGGAGGATAACATCAAGAGAATGGTCAGGGAGCTGAAGGGGTACACGGTGGTGCCCACTAGCGCTGCCGCCGAGCTGGCACTGCGGCGGGCGGCGCGGGCAGGGCTCATCCGCTACCTGCCCGGCGACCCCGACTTCGAGATCGTCGACGAGTCCAAGCTTACGCCCAAGCAGCTCCGCGCGCTCGAGTACATCAGAGACAACGTGCTCAGGAAGTGGGGCTCGACCGGCGTCCAGCAGGCGATAAACAAGGTCTTCTTCGAGCTGCTGGGGATGATCGTCGTCTACCCCGTGGAGGACCCGAATCGCTACACCGACAGCCGCGGCCGCGTGCTGCCCGACGCCTACCTCGTGCCCCGCGGGACGACCGCGAGGCAGCTGGCGTACATGGTGCACACGGACCTCGGCAGGACGTTCCTCTACGCCATCGACGCCAGGACCAAGAGGAGGCTCGCCGAGGACTACGTGCTGAGGGACGGTGACGTGATCAAGGTCGTCGCGGCCGCCGCGCGGAGGGCTTAGCGGGCCCTGCCAGTCCTCCGACCCACGTCACGGCCCGCGAAGGGGCTCGGAGCCGCTGATCCTGGCATCGGGCCCGCCGGGCTGGCCCGGGGACGCCGGGCCCTATTGCCGCTCGCGCCGCCGCCCTAGGGTCTTAATAGGGGCCGAGCCGCGCGCCGGGCGCGGGTCGAGCGCTGTGTTCTCGAAGCACCCCCTCGACCTCTCGAGGAAGCTCGACCGGGCCAGGCTGGCCGACGCGCTCCGCATGGCGATAGCCGCCGAGCTCGACGCGATAAGCCTCTACCTGCAGCTCGCCGAGGCCGCCGAGGACGAGGTGGCCAGGAGGGTGTTCAGGGACGTGGCCCGCGAGGAGAAGACCCACGTCGGTGAGTTCCTCGAGCTCCTCAAGAGGGTCGACCCTGAGCAGGCGGAGGAGCTGGTGAGAGGCGCCCGCGAGGTCGAGGAGCTAGGGGCGGCTGAAGGCCGGGCCGCCGGCTCTAGCGGCAACAGCCCCGATGGCGGCCTCGGGGGCGGCGGGCAGGACGAGTGGCTCGAGCGCAAGGTGAGGGACGCCGTGCGCGAGGAGGTGGCGAGGTCGCGCACCCTGCTTAAGATGCTGCCGAGGCTCGACGTGGGCCCAGGCGTCGACGTTGTCGCCGTCCAGCAGGTCTCGGAGGGCTCCTCGGGCGCGCTATCGGCCCGGGAGAGGCTGGTGGAGCTTCAGGAGCTCTCCGTCGAGTTCCTGGTGCCGCAGCGCGCCGTCGAGAGGGGTCGGAGGCTAGGGCTGGAGCCCGACTTAACGCCGGCCCGCGCCGCCGCCCGCAGGCTCGTGGCGGCCGAGGAGTCAGCCATCCTCGGGCAGCTCTCCCGCCAGGCCGGGCTCCGGGTCGCGGCCAAGGAGTGGGGCGAGCCCGGTCGCCCCGCCGAGATCGTGGCCGAGGCCGTGTCGGAGATGGAGAGGAGGGGCGTCGCCGGCCCGTACCTCCTGATAGTGCCCGACACGATGTACGTGGCGCTGCTACGGTACAGCGAGCGGGCGGGGGTCATGGAGCTCGACAGGGTCGAGAGGGTGGCGAGGGTCGTCCGGCACCCCGCGGCGCCCAGGGACGCCGCCATCCTAGTCGCCCTGGACCCCGCCTCCCTCGACGTGGCCGTCGGCGTGGACGCGGAGGTCGTGTACCTGGGGCCCGAGGCTGGCGGTCACCGCTTCAGGGTGTACGAGACGCTCGCCCTCAGGGTCGCGAACCCGGCGGCCGTGGCGCTCCTCGAGAAGCGGTGAGCGCCTCAGCTAGTAGGGACCAGCGCTCACCCCGCGGCCGGGTGGTCGCCGAGTAGGGGCCTCATCAACGGCCCGGCCGAGTTGTTTTCGGGCGCCCAGGAGGAGGTGGACCCATCCACCGCCGCACGGCGGCTACGGTCCACCCCGGGGTCCGGGGCTGCCGTCAAGGGGGCTCGCGGGGGTTAAGCTTTGCTCCTTCACCCGCCGGCGGGGACTGCGACCCACGTGAAGTAGGTCACCCTGCCGCCGCCCCAGTACAGCGCGCCCGGGTAGC
>WAQM01000194.1 GCA_015520245.1 Pyrodictiaceae archaeon | reverse complement strand
GTTATTAACTCTTGCAGCGGGCTCGGCCCTGCGCTTCCGCTTCTCGGGTGGTAGGTAGAGGACGAACGTCCTCCCCCTCACGTCGAGCAGCATGGCCCCGACCCTCTCGGCCACGACGCGCGCCAGCTCGCGGCGGTCGAGCCCGGTGACCTTTATCGCCGACCGCAGCGCCCGCACCTTGATGACGCCCTTCTCCTCGAGCCTGCGCCTTATCTCGGCTAGCACGCCGTCCCAGATGCCGCGCTTGCCTATTATGACGTCGGCGGGCCCCTGCTGGACGACCTCCTTAAGCCTCCTCAGCTCGGGGTCCAGCGGCACCGCGCTCGCCCGGGGCCCTGAAGGGGAACCTCCTAATATAGCCGCAGAGGAGGCAGGTGACCACGACCCTGCCCTCCCTTAGCCTCACGCGCGCGGTGACCCCGTGGATGAGGGGGGCGCCGCAGTTACGGCACACCAGCCTGCGTAGGGGGTAGGGCTTGCGCAACCTCATCCTCTTGAGCAGCTCGAGCGCGTGCTCGACGAGCCTCCTGGCGTGGTCGTAGTCGCCTCCCCTGGCCGCTTCGACCGCTAGCCGGTAGAGGAGGAGGCTCCTCTGGAGCGCAATGTCGCGGGCGAGCTCGGCGAGCGACGCCATGGCGCCGCCCGCAGCGGCGCCGGGTCTAAAACCCGCGAGGGGGCTAGTACGGCGGCACGAAGTCCTCCGGCTTGGGTATCTCCGGCGGCAGGCCCTTCCTCTCGCGGATCTTCTTGACCAGCTCCTCCAGCATGTTCTCCGGCACCGGCGCCCACCTGCTGAACTCTGTGCCCCAGAACGCCCTGCCGCTGCTCGCGCTGCGGAGCTCCGCCGCGAGGTCGAAGCTCTCGGCCACGGGGATCTCCGCTATGACCCTCATCAGGAGCCCGTACTCCCTCATGTCGAGTATCCTGCCGCGCTTCCTGCTTATCACGGCGATGATGTTGCTCACGTACTCCTGGGGTACCCTGATGTCCAGCTTCTGCAGGGGCTCCAGGAGCGTTGGCTTGCCGGTGAGCATGCTGGCGTAGACGGCGTTGCGGACGGCGGGGTAGATCTGAGCCGGGCCCCTGTGCGCCGGGTCCTCGTGGATCACGGCGTCGTGCAGTACGACCTTGACGCCCCTCACGGGCTCCTTGGCGAGCGGGCCCTCCCTCATGGCCAGCCTGAAGCCCTGTATTATCGTGTCCTTGACCTCCCTGAGGTGCTGGACGCCGGTTGTCATGTCGACGAACACGTTGGCGTTCTCGTCGATGGCCCAGATCCGCTTAGCCTCGTCGTAGTCCCAGCCGGCGCGGTCGCGCAGGATCTTGGCCCTCTCGTGCGGCTCCATGTCCTCGGTGACCACGCCCTCCTGGATCAGCTTCACGGTCTCCTCGTTCAGCGGCTCGACGCTTATGTAGAGCTTGTTGTGCTTGTTGGGGCTCTTGCCCTCGAACAGCTTGCCCCTCGCCCTCACCGTCTCGCGGTAGACGACTATGGGGGGCGAGGTCTTGACCTCGAGGCCGAAGTTCTCCTTGAGCCACCACAGCGCTATCTCGATGTGGAGCGGGCCCATGCCGCTCAGCAGGTACTCGCCGGTCTCCTGGTTGATCTTGACGACTATGTTGGGGTCCTCGATGCTGAGCTTGTGGAGCGCGTCTATCAACTTAGGCAGCTCCCTCGGGTCCTTGGGCTCTATGGCGACTGTCACGACGGGCTCGCTGACGTACCTCAGCTTCTCGAAGGGCGGCATCGACTCGCCGTACTTCGCGGTGACCGCGGTCTCGCCGGCCTTGGCCTCGTCGAGCCCGAGGACAGCAGCGATGTTGCCGGCCGGGATCTCGTCGACGACCTCCCTGTCGGGGCCCATATATATGCTGACCTGGAGCACCTTGGCCCTCCTCCTGGCGTTTATCAGGTAGACCTCCTCGCCCTGCCTCAGCGTGCCGCTGAATATCCTGCCGGTGGCCACGAGCCTCCTTATCCTGGTGTCGAGCCTCATGTCGGCTATGGCGAAGACCAGCGGGCCATTCGGGTCGGCCTCCATCATCGCCTTGCCGACCTCGCTGCTGACGTCGCCCCTCCATATCTTGGGGATCCTGTAGCGCTGCGCCTCCCTCGGGTTCGGGATGAACTTGACGACCATGTCGAGCAGGGCCTCGTGCAGCGGCGCGACCTTGGTGGCGAACTCCTCGACAGCATCCTTGCCGCGCCTGTAGGCCTCGATTATGTCGGAGAACTTGATGCCCTTCTTCTGGGCCATCGGTATGGTGATGCCCCACTTGTCCCTGGCGCTGCCGAAGGCGACCATGCCCTTGACGGGGTCGAGCAGCCACTTCTTCCTGAACTCGGGTTCGGCGTAGAGCTGTATGAGCTCGTTGACCTCCTTGATTATCTCGACGAAGCGCTGCTGGATCTGCTGCGGCGTGTACTTGAGCTCCTTGATCAGCCTGTCGACCTTGTTTATGAAGAGCAGCGGCCTCACCCTCTCCTCGAGGCACTGGCGCAGCACGGTCTCGGTCTGGGGCATGACGCCCTCGACAG
>WAQM01000193.1 GCA_015520245.1 Pyrodictiaceae archaeon | reverse complement strand
TCGGTGACGTCCTCGATCCTCGCCTCGGCCAGGATCCTATCGCGGGTCAGGCCGCGGCGGCGCAGCTCGTCGCGTATCTCCAGCAGCCTCGCCTGCCTTATCGCCTCGTAGGCCACTATCTTGGGCAGCAGGTCCAGCCTCTGGACCCCCTTGATCTCGGTCTTGACGCCGCCCCTTATCGAGACGTTCAGGTCCTGCCTTATGGTGCCGATGCCCCTCTTGACCTTGCCCGTGAGGCGGAGGAGCTGGCCAACAGTGAGGGCCACCTCGTAGGCCTCCTCGGGGGTCTCGATGTCGGGCGCCGTGCTTATCTCGATCAGCGGTATTCCGAGCCTGTCGAGCTTGTACTCCACGACCTTGCCGCGCTCGGCGACCTTGCGGGCCGCGTCCTCCTCCACCGCTATCGTCTGGACGCCGACCCTCTTGCCGCTAGGGAGCTCTATGTAGCCGCCAAGCGCTATGATGGCTGTGCGCTGGAAGCCGGTGGTGTTGGAGCCGTCTATGACTATCTTCCTCATGACGTGGACCTCGTCGACCACCGTGGCGTGGAGCGCCTTGGCGACCGCAATGCCGACCACGAGGGCCTCACGGTTGAGCGGGTGCGGTGGCTCCTCGTCCGCCTCGACGAGGCAGCTGGACTCGCGCGGCGACCTGTACTCGTAGACGCGGCCGCGCCTCCACTCGAACAGCGCAGCCACGTCGACCTCTCCTAGCTCGCTCCTGGTCGGCCTAAGCCGGCGCGGGAAGACGTCCTCCTCGCCCTCCTCCACTAGCCTGGTGGGGCAGCTGCAGAACAGCTTATGGCCCGTGTCGAGCTGCTGGTGGATCTCCAGGCCCACCCTTAGCCCGAGCTTGCGGAAGTCGTAGGCGCTGGGGTCGACCTTGGGCTGCAGCGTCAATGCGGCCACCTCGGGAACAGGTCGACGGTGTGGCGGGGGTTAATCTCGCCGGCGAGGTTGGTCAGCATGAGCCTGCGCACCTCGCGCAGGTCGTCCGTCCTGGCCAGGACCCAGGACAACTTCACGAAGGCGGTCTCCGGCAGCATGTCCTCGCCCGGTATGACGCCCGCCGCCAGCAGCTTGCGGCCGGTCGTGTAGACGTTCATGTTGACGCGCCCGAACAGGCACTGGCTCGTCATCACGACGGCGACCCCCGAGTCGACCGCCCTCTTGATGCTATCGATGAGCCACTCGCCGACGTGCCCAAGGCCTGTGCCCTCGATCACTATGCCCCTGTAGCCCCGGTCGACCAGGAAGTCTATGACCTCGGCCTCCATGCCCGGGAAGTACTTGACGAGGGCCACGCGGCGCTCGAAGCCATTCTCGACGCGCAGCGGCGTCTCGCCCCTCCTGCGCAGTGGCTTGGCCACGACCTCTATGCGGCCCTCGGCCGGGTAGATCCTGGCCAGCGGCCTGGCGTTCACGGACTGGAAGGCGTCGCGGCGGCTCGTGTGCATCTTCCTGACCTTGGTCCCGCGGTGGGCCAGCGCGTAGGTGTCACCGGTCTCGCCGTGCATTACGACGACAACCTCGGCGAAGGGGGCCCGGGCGGCCGTGAGCACCGCCGCCAGCAGGTTGAACGCCGCGTCGCTGCTCGGCCTGTCGCTGCTCCTCTGCGCGCCGACGAGCGCGACCGGCACCGGCAGGCCCGGGAGGGCGAAGGCGAGCGCCGCCGCCGTGTAGGCCATCGTGTCGGTGCCGTGGGCCACCACGACGCCCTGGTAGCCCTCGGCTATGGCCCTCGCCACCTCCTCGACGATCCTCTCCCAGTGCTCGACCCTCATGTTCTCGCTGAGTATGTTGAAGAGGACCCTCGACTCTATCTCGGCCACGAAGCCCACCTCGGGCACCGCCTCCACGATCTCCTCGGCCGTGAGGGCCGGCCTCACCGCCCCCGTCTCGTACTCTATCTTGCTGGCTATCGTCCCCCCGGTGCCCAGTATCATGACCTTGGGCTTGGGGGTGGGAGGCGGCTGCTCCTCCAGCAGCGGGAGCACTGCAGGCGCGCCCGCGGCCGCCTCCTCGAGGACCTTCTCGCGGGGCTTGACCACCTCAACGACGGTCGACTCGTCGACCCTTATGCCAACGTTGTAGCCGTTATCGAGCTTGACGACTATGATCGGCCTGCCGAAGGCCGCGTACCTGGGCATTAGGATGCCCTCGAAGACGGCGCCCCTCCTCACGACCCTGACCCTATCGCCTACACGAGCACCCGCCTTCTTGAGCAGCTCGAGCGCCAGGCCCGTGTACCCCGGGAGCTCCTCCTGGCCCGCGCCCATGGCGCCACCCGCCGCGGAGCGCCCTCGGGCAACCATAGCCTTATAAAAGGGGCTTAAGCGCATCGTAGCGCGGGGCAGGAGCCATGCCCAGCCACGGCTCGCTGACCAAGGCGGGCAAGGTAAGGAAGCAGACCCCTAAGATACCGGCCAAGCCCAAGAAGAACCCGTCCCCCAGGGTCAGGAACCGCAAGGAGTTTAGGAGGCTGCTCCAGAGGCTGAGCGAGCAGACTTCGGCCGCAGCCCCGCTCGCCTAGCCCTCGCGCACCCCTTCTTTTCGTAGGCCGTAGGCCGACGCCCGGCCGCCGACCAGGTGGAGCTCGGCCACGCTCGACGCGGCCTCCAGCATGTGTAGGCCGCGGGGCCCCAGGCAGAGCAGCTGGGCCAGCAGGGCCCCCGGCGGTGTGTCGCGCCAGGACAGCGCGTAGAGGGCCGGCGCCGCGCGCTCAACGCGCTCGCCGAGAGGGCTGGGGAGGCCGCCTCGGCGGTAAAAACTCGTCAGCCCCCGGCCGCGAAGCGCCCGCCGAGCCCTCACTCCTCCTTCTTCACGAGCACGATCTCTATCGTGCTGACCCTGCTCTGCCTGCCGTCGGGGTTCTGGATCACCTGGCTATCGATCTTGATGTCCTTGATGTCGATCTTGCCGGGCAGGAACCTCTTCCTCACGATCTCGACGGTGTCCACAGCCTTGCTGATGGCCCTGCCCCTCGCCTTGATCACCACCTCGTTCACGCCCTGGTTCAGCAGGGTCAGCGTCGCGAGCACGTAGTTCATTACGGGCTTCTTGCCTACGAGGACCACATTGCTGGGAGCCGCCTGCGCCATCCCCGCTCGCCTCCTCGCTCTTAGGCCGTCTCCGGTGCGCGCGGGCGGTGAGATATTTATGCTTTGCTTCCCCGTGGGCAGGGCTTGCGCGCACGGTATACCGCTGCCGGCGAGTCCGGGAAGCTGGCGACACCGACGATCTCGAGCCCGGCCGACCTCAGCCCCTCGTACACGAGCTGGCGGCCGCGCCTCGACCTCCCCGCGAAGACCGACAGGGTGCCGCACGGCTTGAGGAGCCGCGCCAGCTCCGCGAACATGGGGGCGCTGTAGAGCCTCGGGTTCCTGAGCGGGTTGGGGCCACCGTCGTGTATCACGTGGTCGAAGGCCCCGCTGGGGAGCAGCCTAGCGACCTCCAGGGCGTCACCCAGGACGACCCTAACATCATCCCTCCACAGGGCGTCGCGGAACGCCCTCACCGGGTTGCCGTAGAGGGCCACGGCCAGGATGGGCAGCGAGATGTCGACCGTCACGTAGAGGGCCGGCCTGCGCGCGTAGTGCACCACGTAGCACGTGCGCCCGATACCCGTCCCCACCTCGAAGACCCTGCCCCCCTCGGGCACCGCCTCGGGCCATGCTATCACCGTCCCCGCGACGACCATCTGGGCCGGCTCGAGGGGGGCCTCCGCCCGGTAGCCCAGCCCTCCGGTCGCCTCCTCGATGAGCTTGACTATCTCCTCGCGTGCCGCGTCCTTCAGGCGGGCGTCCCACAGCTGCGCCGCGCACTCGCGGGTCACCCTGTCCGCCTCATTGAGCGCGCCGGCTGCCAGCCGCTCGGCGACCCTCCTCTCGCACTCGCGCTCCAGCGCCTCCAAGGTGTTACCCGCCCCCAACCCGGCTAGCCAGCGCGCTGCCACGGCTTATGATGGTAAGAGCGGGTGTCGGCATGGCGAGGCTGCTGCTGGCCTACGAGGCCGGCTGCCCCAACTGCGGCGGCCGCGCGGACGAGGAGAGGCTGGAGCGGGGCCTGCCGTGCCGTACGTGCCTGCCCGAGGACGTCAGCGCGGACGACTTCGAGGAGAGGGTGCTCCTCGTCGGCGCCCTCCTCCGAGCGCGGGGCGCGCTCAAGGGCTACTGGTACATGCACGCCGCCGTCTCGAGGCTTAGGGAGTTCGAGGCCTTCTTCCGCAGGGTCACGGGCGGTCACGGGCTCTGGTCGGCGCAGCGCACGTGGGCCCAGAGGCTCCTCATGGGGGAGAGCCTGGCCCTCGTGGCCCCCACCGGTGTCGGGAAGACGACGCTGCTGATGGCCTACAGCGTGTACCGCGCTGCCCGCGGGGACAAGGTGTACTACCTCGTCCCCACCGGCAACCTGGTCCGCCAGACGCTCGAGAGGCTGACCCGCTACGCCGAGAGGGCCGGAGCCGATCTTAGGATCGTCGGCTACGCCTCGGACCTGCCTAAGAGGGTCAGGGAGGGCGCGCTCCGCGCGGTGGAGGCCGGCGAGCTCGACGTGCTCGTGTCGACGACCAGCTTCCTGGCCAGGAGGTGGGACCTGCTGAGGAGCGCGCGCTTCGACCTCGTGGTGGTCGACGACGTTGACGCCGTGCTGCGGAGCTCCGGCAACGTCGAGAGGATACTGATGCTGCTCGGCGTCCCGGAGCGCGCGATCCACGTAGCCCTCGAGGCGGTCAAGACCAAGATGAAGGCCGTAGTGGCCAGGGCCTCGGGGAGGGTCGGGGCCTACGAGGAGGCGCTGAGGAGGCTCGAGGCCCTCGAGGCCGAGCTCTCCGCGCTGCTCGCCGAGGCTAGCATCGGTCAGCTGGTGATAGCCTCAGCTACCGGCAGAGCCAGGGGGCTCAAGCCTAAGCTGTTCAGGGAGCTGCTGGGGTTCGATGTGGGTCGCGTCTACGACAGCATCAGGAACGTCTACAACTGCTACGTCGCGGCCCCCGACCCCGTCGAGGCCGCCGCCAGCGTCGTGGAGAGGCTCGTTTCGAAGGGCGCCACGGGCCTTGTCTTCGTGTCGCAGCTGCTAGGCCGGGCAGGGGCAAGGAGGCTCGCCGAGCTGCTGGCCCGCCGCGGCGTGAGGACCGCCTTAGCCCTCAGCGGCACGCGGGTCCTCGATAGGTTCGCCTCAGGCGAGCTCGACGTGCTGGTCGGCGTGGCCAGCTACTACGGCGTGATAGTCCGCGGGCTCGACATGCCGGAGAGGGTCTACTTCACGGTCTTCGCCGAGGTCCCGGCGCGCCGCATGGAGCTAAGCAGGGCGCTCAGCTCGCCCCTCCGCATCGCCAGGCTCGCCGCTGCGCTGTCCGTGGAGGGGCACGAGGAGCTGCTGAGGAGGCTCGCTAGGGTGACCCAGTCGGAGCTCACGGCGCTACGCATAGCC
>WAQM01000192.1 GCA_015520245.1 Pyrodictiaceae archaeon | reverse complement strand
GTGTGGACGCCGCTCACTACACCATGGGCGGCGTCCACACCGACAAGTACTACAGGGCGCTGACGGTCGATGGCCGCTGGGTCAAGGGCCTCTGGGTGGTCGGCGAGGCGGCGGCCGCGAGCGTCCACGGGGCCAACAGGCTCGGCTCCAACAGCACCGCGGAGTGCCTGGTCAGCGGCAGGATCGCGGGCAGGCAGGCCGCGCAGTACGTCCTAAAGACGAAGGAGATGGGGGTGCCGGACCCCAAGCCGAGCGAGGAGGCCGTGAGGCGGGAGGAGAAGAGGGTCTTCGACATGTTGCTCAAGCACGAGAGCGGGAGCGCCACTGTCTACGAGATACGCGCCAAGCTCCGCGAGACTATGGACAAGTACGTCTACGTGTTCCGCGACGAGACCGGGCTCAAGAAGGCGCTCAAGATAATCGCGGAGCTGAGGGAGCAGATGAAGAGGGTCTACCCGAGCGACAAGAGCAGGATATACAACACCGACTGGACCACCGTCCTCGAGACGCAGAACATGGTCGATGTGGCGTACGTGATCGTGTACAGCGCGCTGATGAGGACCGAGAGCCGGGGCGCCCACTACCGCGTCGACTACCCGTACCGCGACGACAAGAACTGGCTCAAGCACACGCTGGCCTACATGACCGCCGACGGTAAGGTCGAGACCACCTACATACCCGTGACGATAACCACGTGGAGGCCCGTTGAGCGCAAGTACTAGGGCGCCAGGCCCCGCCGAACCGGTTAGAGGTCGGCCCGAAACGTTCTACTTTTAACCTAGCACGGCCCCGGGACCGCGTAGGTGGCGCGCTTGGCCTCCGAGGAGCGGGGCCGCGGCAGGCTCCTTCACAACATGCCGGGGCTCCTGCAGGCCAGCCTGAACCCCTGGCTGGTCAGGGTCAGGAACAACCCCGAGCGCCTCGCCTTCGTCCTCCATAGGGTCACCGGCGTCATAATCCTGGCCTACCTGGTGGCGCACATCTTCGTCACCAGCGCGACCGTCGACGAGGCGCTCTGGGAGTCGGTGATGGGGGCCCTCTCGGGTCCGCTGAGCAGGGTCGGCGAATGGATAGTGGCCGGCGCCGTCATCTTCCACGGGCTTAACGGGATAAGGCTGATCCTGGTCGAGTTCCTCGGGCTGGGCGTGGGGAGGCCCGAGAGGCCCAAGCCGCCCTACGTGCCGCCTAGCCTCCGGAGCGGGCAGCGCAAGGGGCTCTACCTGGTCTTCGCGCTGAGCCTGGCGGGGTGGGCGCTGGCGGGGGTCATCATGTTCGCGGGGTGAGAGCGTGAGGGCGTCGACGCTCCAGCTCCTCCAGTACCTGAGCGCGATGGCGCTCGTGGTGCTCCTCGGGTTCCACATCATCGAGAGGGTGCCCGGCCTGAGCCCCCTCACGCCCGAGTCCTACGAGGAGAGCCTCAGCTACGAGGTGGTGAGGAGGGCCTACAAGGAGTACTGGTGGGTGCTCGCGTTGCTGCTGGCGGCCGCCCTCTTCCACGGGCTGAACGGGCTCAGAGGCATCCTCCTCGAGTGGAGGCCCGCCGCCCACCGCGTCATCAACCTGGTCTTCGTCGCGGCGTTCATAGCGCTCCTCGCCTACGGGCTACGCACCATAGCGCTCCACCTGGCGGGGTGATGCGGGTGGCCGAGAAGGAGTGGGGCAGGCTGCCCGAGCCCCCCAGGGAGGTGGTGCTCCGCGTCAAGCGCTACGACCCGGAGCGGGGGAGGACGTGGTGGCAGGAGTACCGCGTGCCCACGTACCGCGGCATGACGGTGCTGGACGCCCTGCTGTGGGTCAAGGAGAACGCCGACCCGAGCCTCTCGATGCGCTACAGCTGCAGGATGGGGGTCTGCGGCAGCTGCGGCGTGGTCGTCAACGGCGTGCCGAGGCTCGCGTGCCAGACGCAGATAGCCGCAGTGGCGAGCAGGGAGAACCCTGTGGTCACGGTAGAGCCCCTCCACAACCACCCCGTGGTCAGGGACCTCGTGACGGACTTCACGGCATTCTTCGAGAAGCACCGCAGGATCATACCCCACATCGTGCGCAGGGACATGAGGGAGGTCGAGGAGGCCGAGTACGAGTTCCTGATGACGCCCGACGAGCACCTCTCCATATACCAGTACTCGCTTTGCATAATGTGCGGGCTGTGCTACTCCGCGTGCCCCGTGGCCGCCTCGGACCCTGAGTACCTCGGGCCCCAGGCGCTCGCCCAGGCCTACAGGTTCATAGTCGACGTGCGCGACGAGGGCTACGACCGCAGGATCGCGATCGTCGACACGGAGCACGGCTGCCACCGCTGCCACTTCGCTGCGACCTGCAGCGCCGTCTGCCCGAAGGACGTGGACCCGGCCGCTGCCATCCAGAGGCTGCGCCGCATCGTCTTCCTGAGGCGCCTCGGCCTCTGGCGGAAGAGGAAGGTGGCGCCCCTGGCCGGGCCCCTCGAGAAGCCGCTGCGCAGGATCAGGGCGGAGTACCCGAGGCACAACCTCGTGGAGGGCGCGGACCCGGAGAGGCAGGCGCGCGAGCCCGTCGACATAGACTTCAGGGAGGAGTGGCTGAGGGAGTAGCGCCAAGCGCTCCGGCGGCGCCTCGCGCGGTGGTGCCCCGCCGTGGCCAGGCTCGCCGACCGCGTGTGGAGGCTGAGGGAGAGCCCCACCCGCCGCATAGACAGGGTGAGGGAGGAGCTCGCGAGGAGGGGGGCCGACCTGATAATGCTGTCTACGGGGCAGCCGGGCGTGCCGCCGCCACGCTGGCTGCGCGAGAGGCTCGCCGAGCTCCTCGCCGCCGACGACCTCAAGCTCTACTCCTACACCCCGAGCGCCGGCCTCTCGGAGCTCCGCGAGGCGATAGCCGAGGACGTGCGCCGCCTGGGCGGCCCCAGCCTCGAGCCCGAGCAGGTGGTCGTCACGGCCGGCGGCCAGTCCGCGATGTGGAGCGTGGCGGCCGCGCTCCTCGAGCCCGGCGACGAGGTGGTGCTGGTCGACCCCACGTTCTTCGCCTACCCCCCGATAGTCGAGTACCACGGCGCCCGCGTCGTGTGGGTCCGGGCGAGGCCCGAGGAGGGCTACCAGCCCGACCCCGAGGAGGTGAAGGAGGCGATAAGGAGGGGCCGCACGAAGATGGTCGTGCTGGTGACGCCGGACAACCCCACGGGGCGCGTGCTGAGGGAGGACGTGGCCAGGAGCATAGCGGAGTACGCCGCCGACGCCGGCGCCTGGGTCGTCGTAGACGAGGCCTACAAGACGCTGATCTACGAGGGGAGGCACGTGTGGGTCTACAGGTACGCGCCGGACAGCGTCGTTGCGGTCAACACTTTCAGCAAGGACCCTGGCCTGGCCGGGTGGAGGCTCGGCTACGTGTACGGCCCCCGCGACGCCGTCAGGGCAGTCAACAGGGTGGTGGAGCACACCGTGTACTGCCCGCCCAGCATCGCCCAGTACGCCGCCCTGGTCTACCTCCGCGAATGGAAGCTACGCATGGAGTTCATCGAGTGGGTCAGGAGCGTCTACGCCAGGAGGAGGGACGCCATGATAAGGGCCGTGGAGGAGCACCTGCCCGACGCCCGGTACGTCAGGCCTCAGGGGGCGATGTTCCTCGTCCTGGACCTGGAGGGCTACGTCCGGGGCCTTGGCGTCGACTCGGAGGCGCTGGCCGAGAGGCTGCTCGCGGAGGAGCGGGTGGCTACCGTGCCCGGCACGTACTTCGGCACCGTCACCAGGTACGCGCTCAGGCTAAGCTTCGTCTCCGAGCCGGAGCACAGGATCGCGGAGGGCGTCAGGAGGATCGCGAGGCTCGTGCAGAGGATGCGGGGGGCTAAGTAGCCTACGGCCCCGTGTTAAGGCAGGCCCCCCTCTAAAAACCATAGCCTTGCCTAAGGGACGGCACGGTGCCCCGAGGCATGCCTAGGGTCGACGAGTTCGTGAGGAACTGGAGCCCGAAGGACAAGCGCGGCATCGCCGAGAGGATCAAGAACATGATCTCGCCGCCTCCGCCGCTGAGGTACAAGCTCGCGATGGCGCTGTACAAGCTGAAGGTCGAGAACAACAAGCTGGACTACATCATCGCCAAGATGAAGGAGCGCGACGCCGCCCTCTTCGAGAAGGTCGTGCAGGCCCACATGGAGAAGGACGCGGCCAAGGCTAGCATGTACGCCCAGGAGGTTGCGGAGCTGAGGAAGCTGACGAAGGCCTTGATGACCGCCAAGCTGGCCCTGGAGAAGGTGGCGCTGAGGCTCGAGACGATAATGACCATGGGCGACGTCGTCGTCAACCTGGCGCCCGTCGTGAGCGTCGTCAAGGACCTGAAGAGGTACCTCATCGGCATAGTACCCGAGATCGGGCTGGAGCTGGCGGAGATAGGCGACCTGCTCGAGAGCGTAGTGGTCGAGGCCGGCGAGCTGGGCGAGTGGACCACTATGCCCAACGTCTACAGCGAGGAGGCGAAGAAGATACTGGAGGAGGCTGCCATAATAGCCGAGCAGCGCATGAAGACGGAGTTCCCCGAGCTCCCGAGCGGCGTGCCCTCCGCCCAGCAGCAGAAGAAGTGAGCCCGCGCCCCGCCTTTTTGGGCCGCCTAGCCCTCCACGAACGGGTTCGGGTGCCTCAGCACCACCTCCGCCACCTCGGGCCTCATCATGTACTCGGGGGGCCTGCGGCCCTCCATGATCATCCTTCTCAGCTGGGTGCCGCTTATGCGGACCCTGTGCTCCTCCCCGTGGGGGCATATCTTCTCGTTGACCATGCCCCCGCACCTCCTGCAGTAGAAGGCCTCCCTCACGAACAGGGGGGTTATGCCGAGGTCGGGGAACTCGCGGAATATCTCCCAGGCCTCGTAGGGGCCGTAGTAGCTGCCGACGCCGGCGTGGTCGCGCCCAACGATGAAGTGCGTCGCCCCGAAGTTCTTGCGCACGATCGCGTGGTGAACGGCCTCGCGGGGGCCGGCGTACCTCATCTCCATCCTTAGCACCGAGAAGACGACGCTATCCCGCGGGAAGTAGTTGTCTATGAGGACGCGGTACGCCTCAACGATGACCTCGTCGCGGAAGTCGCCCGGCTTCTTCCACCCCACAAGGGGGTTCACGAACAGCCCGTCGACGAAGGTCAGCGCCGCCTTCTGGACGTACTCGTGGCCCAGGTGGGGTACGTTCCTGGTCTGGAAGGCGGCTATGGTCCTCCACCCCTTGGCCTGGAAGAGCACCCGGGTCTCCTTGGGCCACAGCCTGAACCTCTCGAAGGGCTCGGGCGGGTCCCTTAGCAGTAGCAGAGGGCCGCCGATTAGGAGCTCCTTCCTCCTCATTGTCCTGGCCACGCCGGGGTGGTCGGGATCGCACGTCCTGAACACCTTCTCGCAGTACTCCCTCTTGTCCCAGCCGTAGATCTCCTCGACCCTCATGACCGCGATCGGCTCGCCGCGGTGGTAGAGGGCCACCTCGTCGCCCTCCGCGACGCCGGCCACCTCGCCGGGGTCGACGTCCAGCACTATCGGTATGGTCCACGGCACGTCGTTGCTGAGCCTCATCTCGTGCAGGACGCTCACGTAGTCCTCCTGGACCATGAAGCCCTCGAGGGGGCTGTAGACGCCGTGAGCTATGTTGGCGGCGTCCGCGGCCAGGCTGTCGTTGAGCTCTATCCGCGGCATCTCGGCGGCCTCCCGGAGCAGCCGCTCGCGGCTGCGACCCCGCGCGACGCGGTCGACGAGCCTACCCCCGTGCGGCTTGGCCACCACGCCGGCGGCACCCGGGCCGCCCGCGAGCTGGGGACCCTTAACACCTATGGTGCCCGGAGGCTGTCTCTTATACACATCT
>WAQM01000191.1 GCA_015520245.1 Pyrodictiaceae archaeon | reverse complement strand
CTCCAAGGCTTTCAGCCGCCGTGCCGGGTGGGGTGCCTTGGCCGGGTATAAGGGTTCGGCGGGCGCCGCGGGGGTGCCGGGCGCGGCGGTGGGGGCGCCGCGGTCGAGGCTGCTGGAGAGGCTGAGGGAGCTGGGCTACGAGGTCTACTACTGGGTGGACCCGCCGTCTAGGCCGGAGACCGCGGACGCGACGTTCGCGGACCTGGTGCCCTGCCTCTCGCGCCACAGGATAGGGTCGGCGAGGCTGTACAGGCACCAGCTCGAGGCGTTCGAGGCGCTGAGGTCCGGGAGGAACGTGGTGCTCACCGCGAAGACGGGGAGCGGGAAGACGGAGGCGTGGGCGCTCGCAGCCCTGGCCGAGGGCTGGAGGGTGCTCGCGGTCTACCCCACCCTCGCGCTCAGCGCCGACCAGATCAGGAGGCTCGAGGAGTACTACGCAGCCTGCGGCGGCCGCGACGCGGTGGTGAGGGTGGACAGGCCGACGCTGGAGAGGCTGAGGGGGGCGCAGCTGAGGGCCGCGCTGGCCAGGGCCAGGCTCGTCGTGACGAACCCCGCGTTCCTGCTCGCGGACCTCAAGAGGGCGGCGCTGGGGGCGGAGAGGTCGCTGCTCGCCGACTTCCTCCGCCGCGTCGACCTGGTCGTCGTCGACGAGCTCGACTTCTACGGGCCCAGGAGCGCGCACCTCCTGCTGACGATGATAGAGATCGTGGCCAGGTACGTCGCCTCCGAGCCGCCCCGGGTCGCCGTGCTCTCCGCCACCCTCGGGAACCCTCGGGAGCTCGCCTCCTACCTCACCAGGGTCACCGGCCGCGAGACCGCGCTGGTGGAGGGGAGGCCGTTCCGCTCCGCCAACCTCACCATGGTCGTGCTGGCGAAGAACGCCGAGGTGCTGAGGGACTACGTGCTCGCCCACGCGGACGCGATAGCGCAGAGGGCCAGGTGGGTCCTCGAGCTGGTGGAGGACGAGGAGGAGTTCAGGGAGCACATCTACGAGGTCTACGAGGCCCTCGAGGCGATGGGGCTGAGGCCCCCCAGGCCCTCGCTGGACCCCGTCGAGGTGCTCGCGGAGATAGTGAGGCTGGGGGAGCGGGGCCGCGTCACCCTCGTGTTCGCGAGGAGCATAAGGGCGGCGGAGAAGGTGTACCGGGCGCTCCTCGACGCCCTGCCCCCCGAGCTCCGCGGCTACGTCGCCATACACCACCACCTGGTCCCGAAGGGGGTGAGGGAGAGGGTCGAGGAGAGGGCGAGGAGGGGGGAGCTACGCCTCATAGTCACCGTGAGGACGCTGGCGCAGGGCATAGACATAGGCACGGTGGCCAGGGTGGTGCACCTCGGGCTCCCCGTGGACCTCAGGGAGTTCCTGCAGAGGGAGGGCAGGAAGGGGAGGAGGGAGGAGATCGAGCTCTCCGAGAGCGTCATAATACCCGCCGGCGTCTGGGACCGCAGGCTCCTCGAGGCGGGCTCCTCGACGCTGAGGGAGTGGCTGGCCCTGCCCCTCGAGAAGGTCTACCTCAACCCCCGCAACGCGTACGCCGCCCTCTTCAGGGCGCTGTGGAAGCTGGTGGCCGGGCTGCCCCTCGAGCCGGACGAGGAGAGGATGCTCCTGGAGCGCGGCCTCGCGAGGAGGGCTGCCTCGGTGCTGGGCGGGGAGAGGCTGGAGCTCACCGAGCGCGGCAGGAGGCTCTGGAACGACATAGGGTTCTACGAGCACGGGCCGCCGTACGGGTACAGGAAGGTGCTGGGGGCCCGCGGCCTGGCGCCCGGCGAGGAGGTGTCGCTGAGGGACCTGGTGGAGAGGTACCAGCCCGGCTTCTACGACCCGACGACGGAGATGGTCGTGGTCTCCGTCGACTCGAGGAGGATGAGGGTGGTGGAGGAGGAGCTGGAGGAGGCCGTGGAGGCCCACGAGTGGCTCGCCAAGGCGGTGGCCAGGTACGAGGACATCAAGAGGGCGTGGGGGGAGAGGCCATCGCTCGCCGAGGACATGAGGTACGGCAGGGTCCAGGCGGTGGTCGAGCTCCGCGTCCAGGCCCCCCTGAGGGGCTTCGGCGAGCTCGTCGAGGAGCCCGTGGGCGTGAGGTGGGTGGTCGAGTCCAGGAGGCCGAGGCTCTCCCGGGGCCGGGGCGGCGTCAGGGTCTACAGGGAGGTGGCGACCGTGGAGCTCGAGGCCCCGGTGGCCGGCCGCTACCGCGACCTCACCTACGGCTACGCGGCCGAGCTGCCGCCGAGCCTGGACTCGGCGACCGCCGCGCTGGGCCTCGCGGTGCTCCAGGTCGCGCTGAGGGTGCACCCGGACTACGCGCTCCCCCTCGGCCTGATAAGGTACAGGGTGGTGGGGGCGGGGCCGGTGAGGCTCGCCCACCTCTGGGAGTACGAGGCGGCGGGCATACTCGAGTCCATAGACTGGCTCGACGTCGCGAGGAAGGTGTCGCAGCTGGAGAGGACCCCGCTCATAGCCGTCCTCGCCTCCGCCGTGGACCCGGAGGCCGGCCACAGGC
>WAQM01000190.1 GCA_015520245.1 Pyrodictiaceae archaeon | reverse complement strand
GGCTCAGCGGCATCGTCGTGGTCGACGAGGAGGGGCGGGTCGCCGGGATAGTCACCGAGAGGGACATCGTGGTGAGGCTCCCCAAGAAGCTGGGCCTGGAGGCCTTCTACGACGCGGTCAGGGCCAGGATAGTCTTCGCGCGCCCGATATTTTAGAGCGTATGGCCGAACGCGCCCCCAGGGCTGGGGAGGGAGCTGACCCGCTACGAGCCAGTATCCTACCCACCCAACCATTAAGGAAGGGCGGGGCGCCGCGTAGAGCATCGGTCCGCACGACTACTTTGAGAACTTTGAGGCACGAGAATTAAGAAATGGAAGTCCTTGACCTTGATAGAGCGCGGGTTAGTGAAATTGAAGTTAAGAATGATAGGGGGGCCATGGCGGGACGCCAGGGCCACCAGCAGCCCAAGACGCATGCTCCCACGCCGGGGGATGCTGGTGGCCTTGGCAACGTTAGCCCTCCTAGCAAACAAATTCCCTCCTTCCGTCGATCAGCTATGCACTCCCTCACCCGACGACCCAGAAGCCCGAAGCCCAGCTATACTGGCGGGTGAAGGAGCTGGTGGATTCGAGGCCTCTGTGGGTGATAGTCGTAGCTATCAATGCTCCATGGCATGGAGAGGCTCAGGCGAACTTGAAGGTGTGGTTCCAGTGGAAATTCGGCGTTATCACGTCGATCCGGAGGGAGAGCGTGACCGAAATAACGATCGTGGCGAGGGATGGTGAGAGCGTTGCCTACTTAGAAGCGTATAGGGTGAGCGTGTACGACGTCAAGGACTGCTTCCTATGGTGGTGTCGATACATCGGCCGTTACGCCGAACTTGAGCAGCGCCTGCCCGGGGTTAGGTTGTGGACGTACCAGCCGGCAAATAATGTGGTGCCCAAAGTGGTCACCGCCGACGCCGAAGGCAACGTCCTAGGGTACCACTACTTCGAGGCTGTGTATCGGAGCTGCGACGATTACGTGTACCTGTCTAGGGGCCTGGGAGGGCTCTCGATTACCGTAACCGAAGGTGTTGAGACTGGCTTTGAAGTCGACATCGGCATTTCGGTCGGCTCGGTGTCGCTAAGCGGATTGGCCCTCGGGGGGCTGACTAGAGGGCAAGGGTACAGCATTAAATACGTTTTTGAGCAAAGTACACAATATGAAATACTGCACTGCATTGACTATCTGGGGGCCTACGATTTGAGCGCTCGTAAGTACCCATTGATATGGGCTTTTAATACTTACATCATCGATGATGTTGCGAACACAAATAACATAAGCATCGTTCCCAAGCATGGCGTCGGCCTCGTTGATCTACGATTGCCTAGAGAAAAGGTTGAGCGGGTTGAATACACAACGTTGACGATGATCGTTGATTACGGTATTAGCTAGTGCGCGCGTTGGGTGGCAGGCCGTGGTGCCGGCCATACGCCAAGCGGGCATGAAGCGCCTCGTCTATCCGACCCTAGCGCTGCTGCTTTTGATCGTTGTACTGGTGGTGGACGTACATACGGGGGGTCAGACTGCTAATAATTATATTTGCACTGTTACGAATGAATATGGTTACATGCTCGAAGCCGTGTTAGATAACGTGTCGAAAGCGCTGCTTCGCGATGATGATAGCCTAGAGCGCGTGGCACGGAATCTGCACTCCAAAAATATGGTAACCATAATGTATAAGCAAATATCTATACTACTTACTTACCAAAACGGTAAGTTCTCCTCTACCCATCCCTACGACGTGGCGCGGGCGGTCAAGGAGGCCTACGAGATCGCGGGGTCCGTGCTCGGCCTGGGCGTCGTCGCGAAGATCGGCAATGAAACTTGGGGCGTTTACGACCCGCGCAAGCCGGTAGCGTACGCAGCTTACGCTGAGCTGTCGTTCCGCGCGCCGCTGAAGCACGCCATAGTGTTCAAGTACGGGCGGGCTACGCCGCACGGTGAGGCCGAGGTGTGCTTGGGCTCGCCCGCCCTAATCATTCCCGTCAGGATGTCGTGGGAATTCCCCGAGCCGCCCTTCGCCGACAACATACACGTCGTGATAGCCGTGTACAACGAGACCGGCGGGTTAGCCTACTATGACGTGCTGGGGGTGCACGTCGGCACCAGATTCATGAACATGACCGTGGCGCTCCAGCTCCCCAGGCCGGAACCCTGCACGTCCTACACGGAGGAGGGGGCAGTCTACTACGGCATGAGGTATCTAGGGGACGCCGACGGAGATGGTTACAGCCTGCTCACCCTCAAGATCTATGTCCTTGTGCAGGAGCCTGACCTGAAGGATGGCTACTTGAGGGTCGAGGTACCGGGTGTCGTGCTACTCGCGCCCGACGAACCCGTCGGCTGCTAGCCCGGCAACCTCCGCGCGGTCGCCAGGAGGTAAAAGCGCGTGACGAGCTCGCGGGTCTCAAGCTGAAGCCCAGGGCGGGTGCAGCACTGCGCGGGGCCCGCCCGTGGGGCGGGGCTCGGCACTCGGCTGGAGCGCTCATCGGCCCCGCCTCGCCATAATACCGGCTCCTCAGCCCCCGGCCGAGCGCCGCCGCCGGGGCTTGTTAACCCTCACGGGGCGCCGCCACCACGCCGTCCCTTAGCAGCCCCTCTATCTCCTCGTCGCTGTAGCCCAGCCACCTCAGCACCTCGACGGTGTGCTGCCCCAGGGTGGGCGGCGGCTCGCGGGCCAGGGGCCTCTCGCCGTTTATCGTGCCGGGCTCCGCGAGCTGCTTCAGCGCGCCCAGCCTGGGGTGCTCGACCTCGTAGACGAGGTCGCGGGCGTAGTCGTCGGCGAAAAGCTCGTCGAGGTCGTAGACGGGGGCGGCCGGCACGCCGGCCCCCCTCAGGACGCGCAGCCAGTGGTCGCGCGGCATCCTCGAGAACACGTCCTGTAGCAGCCTGGCCAGCCTGTCTCTGTTGCGGACGCGGTCCGCGTTGGTCCTGAACTCCGGCGCCTCGGCGAGCTCGGGTAGGCCCAGGGCCTCGCACAGCCTCCTCCACAGCCTGTCGTTGGCGGCGGCCACGATGAACCACCTGCCGTCGGAGCCCCGGAACGCCTGGTACGGCGCTATGCTGGGGTGCGCCGACCCCGCCCTCCCCGGCTTGCGGCCCGTCAGCAGGTAGATGAGCGGGACGTAGCACATCGAGAACACGGCGGCGTCCATCAGCGGCACCTCGATGTAGACCGGCCTGCGGCCGCTCGCGAGCGCGGCGAGCGCGTAGACCGCGGCCAGGAGGCCCGTGATGATGTCGAAGAGCGCGAAGCTGACGCGGACCGGGGGCCTGCCCTCCTCCCCCGTCGTGGCCATGAGGCCGCTCATGGCCTGGACCACCAGGTCGTACGCGGGCAGGTGCTCGTACTTCGAGCCCGGCCTGAAGCCCTTGATGCTCACGTACACCAGGTCGCGGTTGCACTTGAAGAGCGTGTCCGGGTCGACGCCGAGCCTCTCCCGCACGCCCGGCCTGAAGTTCTCGAAGACCAGGTGCGCCCGGCCCGCCAGCCTGCACACGATCTCCCTGCCGCGCGGGTCCTTGAGGTTCACGACGATGCTCTTCATGCCCCTGTTGGCCGACATCAAGTAGACGCTCTCGCCGCCGACGAAGGGCGCCCAGTGCCTCGCCTCGTCGCCGCCCGGCGGCTCGACCTTGATAACCGTGGCCCCCAGGTCCGCCAGGACCATGGTGGCGAAGGGGCCGGCCAGGGTGTGGGAGAGGTCTAGCACCACCAGGCCCTCCAGGGGCCTCAAGCCGGGGCCCGGGGGGTGGTGCCGCGGCCGCCGTAAAGACCGCTCAAGCCGCCCCGCGCGCCGTGGCGACGAGCAGCTCGTGGACCGCCGTGTCGCCGGTGAGCTCGGGGTGGAAGGAGGTGGCGATCATGTGGTCCTCAACGGCGGCGACCACCACGCCGCCGAGCCTTGCCATGGGCCTCGCGCGGCCCCACAGCCTGACGATCGCCGGCGCCCTTATGAAGACGGCGCGGAACCTCCTGGCCCCCGTCGGGAGCTGCAGGTCCAGGTCCACCTCGAAGCTGTCGCGCTGCCTGCCGAAGTAGTTGCGCACCACCTCGATATCCATGACCGCGAGGAGGGGCTGCCCCGTCTCGCCCACGACCCTGTCGCGGACCCTCTTGGCCATCATGACGGCGCCCGCGCAGGTGCCCAGCGCGGGCAGCCCGCTGAGCACCAGCTCGCGGAGGGCCGTTAGGACCCCGGTCCTCTGCGCCAGCTTCGCTATCGTCGTGGACTCGCCGCCCGGGAGGATGACCGCGTCGAGGCCCTCCAGGTGCTCCCTCCGCTTGACCAGGACTACCCTGCAGCTCGCACCCAGCCTCCTGCAGGCCAGCTCGGTCATGTACGCGTGCTCCTCCACGCCGCCCTGGTAGGCCAGGATGCCCACCGTGACCACGGCTAGGCGCCCCTCACCTGGAGGAGCTCCTCGGGCCTCAGCCTGCGGATGTCGATGCCCATCATGCTCTTGTCCTCGCTGATCATCCTCTGGGCCTCCGCCACAGCCTCGGGGTCGTCCCACATGCTCGTCGCGATCACTATCGCCTCGGCGCGCTCCCGCGGGTCCCCGCTCTTGAATATGCCCGATCCCACGAAGACCCCGTCCGCGCCGAGCCACATCATCAGCGCCGCGTCGGCGGGCGTGGCTATGCCGCCGGCGGCGAAGTTGACGACGGGCAGGCGGCCGAGCCTGGCCGTGAGCTCGACGAGCTGGTAGGGCACGCCGTACTCCCGGGCCTTCCTCAGCCTCTCCTCCGGCGCCATGGCG
>WAQM01000189.1 GCA_015520245.1 Pyrodictiaceae archaeon | reverse complement strand
GGTAAATACCCCGGCCATGCCGCGGACCACCGGCTGCGCGGCATGAGGTCCGGAGTCGTCGGCTGGGGGGCCTACGTCCCGGTCTACAGGGTTAAGGCCGAGGAGATAGCCAGGGTGTGGGGCTACGACCCCGCCGTGGCCAGGGAGCTGGGGATCGTGGAGAAGGCCGTCGCCGGGCCGGACGAGGACGCGGTGACGATGGGCGTGGAGGCCGCGAGGAACGCCATCGCGAGGGCCGGCGTCGACCCCTCGAGGATAGGCGCGGTCTTCTTCGGCACGGAGTCGAAGCCGTACGCGGTCAAGCCCTCCGCGACCCTGGTCGCCGAGGCCCTCGGGATAACGCCGGAGACCATGGCGTCCGACCTCGAGTTCGCGTGCAGGGCGGCGGGGGAGGGGCTGAGGGCCGCGCTCGCCCTCGTCGAGGCCGGGCACGTCGAGTACGCGCTGGTGGTGGGGTCGGACACCGCGCAGGCGAACCCCGGCGACGTCCTCGAGTTCACCGCCTCCAGCGGCGCCGCGGCGCTGGTCGTGGGCCCCGCCTCCGAGGCGGCGGCGGTGGTCGAGGGGGTGTACACCTACGTCACCGACACCCCGGACTTCTGGAGGAGGGACGGCAGCCCCTACCCCCTGCACGGCGAGGGCTTCACGGGGGAGCCCGCCTACTTCCACCACATAGAGGCGGCCGCGCGCGGGCTCATGGAGAGGCTCGGGCTCAAGCCCAGCGACTTCGACTACGCGGTCTTCCACCAGCCCAACGGGAAGTTCCCGGTGCGGGTGGCGCTGAGGCTCGGCATACCGGTGGAGAAGGTGAAGCCCGGCCTCGTCACCCCGCTCATAGGCAACACGTACAACGGCTCGGCGCTGATAGGGTTCGCCAGGGTCCTCGACGTGGCGAGGCCCGGGGACCGCGTGCTCGTGGTGACGTTCGGCAGCGGCGCGGGCAGCGACGCGTTCAGCTTCGTGGTGACCGACAGGGTGGAGGAGAGGAGGGGCCGCGCCCCCACCGTCGACGACTACGTGTCGAGGAAGGTCTACGTGGACTACGCGGTGTACGCGAAGTACCGCGGCCTCTACAGGAGGATAGGCTAGGCGGGGGCGGCGGGCCGTGCCGCTCGCCAGGAGGGTCGTCGTGGCCGGCGTCGGGATGACCAGGGTCGGCAGGCACTACGGCAGGGGGCTGGCGGAGCTGGCCGCCGAGGCGGCTGCGAGGGCCGTCGAGGACGCCGGGGGCCTGGAGCCCCAGGCGCTGGTCGTGGCGAACGCCCTGGGCGAGGTCCTGCAGCAGCAGGCGAACCTGGGGCCCCTCCTCGCCGAGGCGCTGGGGCTGAGGTTCAGGCCGGCGCTCCGCGTCGAGGTGGGCCAGGCCAGCGGCGCGGCCGCCGTCTACGCCGCGGCCTCCATGGTGGCCTCCGGGGCGGTGGACTCGGTGCTCGTGGTGGGCGTGGAGAAGATGACCGACTACCCCACCGCCGTCGCGGTCTCCGCCACCTCGGCAACGCTGAACGCCGAGTACGAGGCCTACTACGGCGTCACGCCGGCGGCCGTGGCGGCGCTAGCCATGAGGGCCTACATGGAGAGGTACGGGGTCTCGAGGGACGAGATGAGCGAGTGGCCCGTCATGATGCACAGCAACGCCGCCGAGAACCCGTACGCGCAGATAAGGAAGAGGATAAGGAGGGAGGACGTGGCGAGGAGCCAGGTGGTCGCGGACCCGATAACCATGCTCGACACCTACCCGGTCGGGGACGGGGCGGCCGCCGTCATCGTGGCCTCGCTGGAGGCGGCGAGGAGGGCCGCCGCGGACCCCGCGGTCGAGGTCGCCTCGGCCGCCATGGCGAGCGACACGCTCACCTACGGGATGAGGGAGGAGCCCGACAGGATACCGGCGGCGAGGCTCGCCTCGGAGAGGGCCTACAGGGCGGCCGGCGTCGAGCCCGGGGACGTCGACGTCGTCGAGCTCCACGACGAGTACACGGTGACGGGGGTGGTGCTCCTCGAGGAGCTCGGGTTCGCGGAGCGGGGCCGCGCCGCCCGCGAGCTCGCCGAGGGCAGGTTCCACCCCGGGGACAGGCCCACCGCGAACCCCAGCGGGGGCCTGAAGGCCCGCGGCCACCCGATCGGCGCCACCGGCGTCTACCAGGTGGCGGAGGTGGCGCTGCAGCTGCGCGAGGAGTTCCCCGGCGTCAGGGTGAGGGGGGCCGAGGTCGGCCTGGTGCTCAGCCTCTCGGCCTACGGGGCGGAGGC
>WAQM01000188.1 GCA_015520245.1 Pyrodictiaceae archaeon | reverse complement strand
TACTCGTGCACGCTCTGCCTCAACTGCGCCGGCGCCTGCCCCACCGGCGCCTTCGCGGTCGAGGGCGCGAGGTGGTGGCACGGTAGGGGCGACGAGCTCACGCTGGATTGCTTCGAGGGCGGGCTGTGCTTCAACGCCGTCAAGGTCGAGCACCTGCTCGCAGCGCTCAAGGGCTACAAGAGGGTGAGAATTAGGGTGGCCTGCCAGGCGTGCAAGCTGCGCGGCCGCGGCGAGGAGGTTCTCGAGGAGGCGTTGAGGCTCCTCGGGGACGCCCTGCGGGTAGAGCGGGAGCCCCGGGAGCCCCCGTGGGTCCGCAGGCTAGCGCTTTCGCGCGCCCTCGCCCTCGCCAAGGCGGAGGCTCCGGCCGGGCTGGAGGTCGTCGAGGAGCCGGGCGTAGCAGCAGCCGACAGCGAGGTCTTCGTGGTGGCCGCCGAGGCGGCGCGCGAGCGCGGCATCAAGTACCTAAGGGATGTGCCGGTACTGCCAGAGCCGCGCCGCTGCACCATGTGCGGGTTCTGCGCGGGCGTCTGCCCGGCCGGCGCGATCGAGGTCTACGAGGACGGCGTGATGGTCGTGGATGAGGCCGCCTGCGTGTCGTGCGGGGCCTGCGTCGAGGGCTGCCCCGAGGGAGCGCTCAAGCTCGAACGCCGCGCGCCCAGGCTCAGCCGCTACTACCGGCCCATGAGGGTGTGTCCGGTGTGCGGCTACGCCTACCCCGCTGAGGAAGGTGAGTGCCCGAAGTGCAGGCAGCTCAGGCAGCTCGTGCTCGAGTTCTACGGGGTGAGGGGTTGAATGGGCGCGTTCCGCTGCCCCTACATCTACCCTCGCGAGGAGGACTGGGTCGTCAGTGCGCTCGTTGAGAGGGGGGAGAGGATCCTCGTCGCTGGCGTGAGGGGGTCGGGGATCACCACCCTACTGGAGCGCTTGGTCGCGCTCTCCGGCCCCAGGTTGAGGAAGGTGTCGTCGCCCAGCGAGGCGGCCAAGGTGTGCAGGGCCGGCGCGTACCCGGTCTACGACGCGCGAGGCCTCGAGGACGCCCTGGACGCTCTCGGCCGGTGCGAGCGCGTCGTCGTCGGCGTGTCGCTGGGCCTCCTCGACCTTGCCGGGCTGCCTGCGCGCGTGCGCGGCGCGTCGATCGTGGTACTCAAGCCGCTCGCCCCTGGCGAGATCTACGACTACATGGTCAACGTGCTGGGGGTGAGGCTGGCCGACTGGGAGCTCCTGGACGAGGTCATGTGGCGGACAGGGGGCTTCCCGGGGCCCCTCTGCAGGGCGGTCGCCGAGCACAAGCTCTACGGCACGGTGCTCACGTGGGAGAGGGTGTCGCTGCTGGGGGACATGCCGGGGTGGCTGAGGGAGGCGCTCGAGACGTCGCCGCGCGAGCTGAGGGCCCTGGCGCTCCACGTGTTCCTGGCCAGGTTCGACGAGGGACTGGCCCGCGAGCTGGGGGCGCCGCTCGAGGCCCCCTGGCTCGAGAGGTCCGGGGGCCGCTTGCAGGTCTGGCCCGAGCTGCTGTGGCTAAGGCCGCTGCTCGAGAGGTTGTACCCAGCCGAGGCCAAGCGCGCCTACGAGGCGGGCCTCAGCCGCTGCAGCTCCGGCAGCGCGGAGCCCTACCTATGCTTCCACTACGCCTCGGCCCTTTACTCCATGACGGGCTTGAGAGAGCACGGGCTCCTAGCCCTCGACTACGCCGAGAGGTCCCTGGCCGAGGTCAGGGACCTGGCGGCCCGCCACAGGCTCGTCCGGGGCGCCGCGGAGCTCGCCATGGAGCTCGAGCCTCGTAGGGCGATCAAGTGGCTGAGGGAGCTGATAGCGGCCTACGAGCGCGTGGAGCCTGCGCCGCCGGAGTTGGGGTGGCTCTTGTCAGCCATGCGCGAGCTCCTGGGGCAGGGTCATGCATCGCCGGCTGAGTACGCTGAGGCTGCCCTCGGGCTCGCGATGGTTCTAGCGGCCTGGGGCAAGCTCGAGGAGCTCGAGGCGCTGATCTCCGACGTCGAGCGTGCGCTGCAAGAGAGGCTCGGGCGCCCTGAGGCCAGGACGATGGAGTTGGCCTACCTACTGGCCCTCGCGGCCCGGGCGGTCGCGACGTCATCGTGGCGCGAGGCGTGGCGCCTGCTGGGCGAGGCCGGGAGGATAGTCGAGGGCTCGGGCGCCACCTTCCTACGAGCCTACCACCTGCTGCTAGCTAGGACGCTCGTGGCCCTGGGCGACGTGGAGGGGGCTAAGAGGGTCGTGGGCGAGGCCCGCAGGAGCGGGACGCTGACCGAGGCCGAGGCCAACGACTTCGAGGCGCTCGCGGAGCTCATGGAGCTCGAGCCCGAGGGGCTCGAGAGCTTCGCTAAGAGGTGGCGCGCTGCCGAGAGCCCCCTAGCGCGCACCCTCGCGGCGGTGGCCGAGGCGCTAGCAGGGGGCAAGCGTCGCCGCGTCCTCCACCCCCACTGGTTGAACAGCCTGCTGACGGCGCTGGAGCTCGTCCGAAAGGGGCGCGTACAGGAGGCCTATCTGATGGTGAGGCCGGTGATGGACGAGATGCCGCAGCTCGCGCTCATAGCGCTGGACCTAGCCATAGCATGCCTCAGTCCCTCGAAGGCTGAGAGGACGGCAGTGATCAGCGCCCTCGAGCAGCTGAGGGAGGAGCTGGAGCGAGCCCAGCTTCGCGGGGCGATCAGACCCGTCGACGAGATGATCGAGGCGCTGAGGAGGGGCGACTACGAGGCCACCCGCGCGCCGCTGGTGAAGCTGATAGCCTACAGCCTCCTCTAGGCGCAGCGGGCAATGCAGATAACCCCCCGGAGGCCACCCCGGGTCACGGCGGCCCGACCCGGCCATAGCGGCCGGGCAACACCCGG
>WAQM01000187.1 GCA_015520245.1 Pyrodictiaceae archaeon | reverse complement strand
GGTCAGGGGCGAGGAGGACCTCCTCGTCCTCCCCCTCGTGGTCCTCCTGGACCAGGGCTGGCTCGTGGCCTACGGCCAGCCGGGGGTCGGCGTCGCCGTGGTCCGGGTCGACCGCTACGCTAAGGTGCTGGCCCTGCAGCTCCTCTCGCGGCTCAGGCCCGGCCCCTGCCCGGACGGGTGGTGGCGTTGAGCCTGAAGGTGCGGAGGCAGTGGAGGCAGCCCCGCCAGGAGCTGCGCGAGAGGCAGGCCCGGGTCCCCGTCGAGAGGCCGCTGAGGGCGCGGGTCGTCAGCGTCGAGATGCCGCGCGTGGGCTACAGGTGGAGGGGCGGCGTGGTCGTCGAGGTCGAGGGCGGGACGAGGCTCCACCTCGTCATGCCGGGAGCGGTGGCCCAGTGGCTGGCCGAGGGGGAGGAGGTCGAGCTGCTGCTAAGGGAGGAGCCGCTGCTCCTCGAGGATGGGCTGGTGTCGCTCCCCGGCGAGTACGAGCTGTGGCGCCTCGTGGCCACCGCCGAGGGCGTGGAGAGGGTCAAGGTGTGGCCCCCCTGGAGGAGGGAGGCGAGGCTGGCCAGGCCCGACCCCCTCAACGCCGAGACGGTCTACGAGTACCGCGTGGTGGCCCGCGAGGCGGTGTCGGAGCAGGACTACATGGAGATCGTGCAGCTGGAGCAGCACCACTACGCCAGCAAGGAGGAGCGTGTGGCGGTGTGGAGGTGCCCGATCTGCGGCCGCTACGAGGAGGCGAACATACAGCCCGAGTGCCCCGAGCACGGGGTCGCGATGAGGCTCCAGGAGATAAGGGGGAGCCTGCCGAGCTCCAGGTTCCTCGTCCTGGAGCTGGTCGACCGCAGGCCCTACGAGCCCAGGGTGGTGGCTTACGTCAGGGTCGACACGCCGATACCGCTCATGAACAGGAGGCTCCCCGACGGCCGCGTCGAGAAGTTCATCCGCGAGCGCGTGTTCCCGAGGGACTGGTTCCACCCGACCTTCTGGCCCATGGCGTACTCGAGGAGGCGCGAGATCATAGCCAGGTACCGGGAGCTCGCCAAGCTCTACGGCTCCAGGAGCCTGGCGAGGGCCATCGTGGGCGAGGAGGTGTCGGCCGAGGCCATCCGCAACGCGAACACGGCGGCCGCCAGGATCGCCAGGGTCGTCGTCCACCCCGACTACCGCGGCGACGGGCTGGGCGTGCTGGCCGTGAGGATGGCGCTGGAGTGGATAAGGGAGCGCAGGGTCCCCGAGATGAGGAGGAGGAAGCACATAGTTGAGACGATAGCCCAGATGGCCAGGTACAACCCGTTCTTCGAGAGGGCGGGGTTCAAGTACGTCTGGGACACGGCGAGCGGCAGGCCCGTCCTCATGTACCCGCTGAGCGACGAGGCCCGCAGGAGGCTCGAGGAGTTCCTGAGGACCGACCCCTACGCGAGCAGGCACGGTGGCAGGCTCTACCAGCCCAGGTTCACCGTGGGCGAGCCCCTCTCCGGGCCCATAGAGCTGATCAACGTCTCGAAGGTGTACACGAGCACGCTCGATATCGGGAGGCTGCCCCCCGAGCTCCAGGAGGTGCTGCGCGCCTTCGGCGTGGAGAGGAGGAGCGTCGAGCGCTACGTGCTCCGCGGCGTCAACCTGAGGATCGAGCCGGGCGAGGTCGTCGCCGTGGTCGGGCTCTCGGGCGCCGGCAAGACCACGCTGCTGAGGATGATAGTGGGGGCGGCCGCGCGCATAGATGACGAAGCGTACAGACCCACGGAGGGCGAGGTGAGGGTGCCGCCAAACACGAGGATCGAGTACCTGCTGCCCGGCGAGCGCGAGCCGAGGTTCGGCGACGAGACGCTCCTGGAGCACGTGGCGCGCAAGCTGGGCGACCCCGTCGCGGCCGTGGAGGTGCTCAACATAGTGGGCCTCAGCGACGCGGTGTTCTACCGCGCCAGGTTCGGCGAGCTGTCGACGGGCCAGAAGGAGAGGGCCAAGCTGGCCAGCATGCTCGCTAGCCGCCCCAACCTGATGGTGATAGACGAGTTCACCGCCCACCTCGACAGCCTCACCGCCATGAGGGTCGCCAGGAAGCTCGGCCAGATAGCCCGCAGGTTCAGGATAACGCTCATCGTCGCCACCAACAGGGGCGAGGTGCTGAGGGCCCTCAGGCCAGACAAGGTGGTGTACGTGGCCTCGCCCAGCGTGTACGTGGAGAGGTACGGGGAGGGCGCGGCGCCCGGGTAGCCGTTGGTGGGGGCCTTGGCCGACCCGGTCTCGCTGTGCCGCAGCGAGTACGTCAGCTACGCCGTCTACTCGGCGCTTGCGCGGCGGGCCGGCGG
>WAQM01000186.1 GCA_015520245.1 Pyrodictiaceae archaeon | reverse complement strand
GGGTATGCCCTGACGCGGGCGGGAGCCGGGGTAGCTGCGGCCGGGAGTGGTGCCGGCGCCGAGGGCCTCGAGTTCAAGCCTCTTTAACCTCCGGCGCGACATGGGCCCACGGCGGTGATGAGGGGTAGCAATGCCGAGGTGGTGGGGTGCGCATGCGGAGCCCTGGTGTGGCTGAGCCGCGGCGGCCGGGACCCCCATCGTATTGGGAGTCAGGGCTAAAGCCCCGGCCGGCTGCCGCCCCCACCGGGCCGTGAGGATCGCCTGCGACGACAGAAGGCCCGCAGCCCCACGCTGACGGGCGATGCTGATGGAAGAGCCGTGCCGAGCCCTCAACATGGCCCTCGCAGCGGCGCCGGCGCGCCCCCTCCTCGAGCTCACCGCCCTTTACGGGTTCGCGTCCACCTACGCCCTCGTCGCAGTGCTCGTGGCGTCCCGCGAGTCCGGCTACGCCGCTCTGTGGCTCGTCTCGTACGTCCTCTACCTCGCATCGGCCGCGGCCGCCCACGCCCTTGTGACGAGCTGGCTCACGTACCTAGAGAGGCGCGTGGGCGTGAGCGCGCCCAAGCCGAGGCCCCATCTGCTCGTCCTGCCGCCGCTCTACGCGTACGAGGCGGCCAGGCTGCTGAAGGCAGCCTACGGCCTGGCGCAGCTCACCGGCGTGAGGCATAAGGAGCCCCGCGAGCTCGTGCTGGCGTCGATATCGCTGTCGCTGGTCACGCTCGGGGCCTACGCAGTAGCCTTAACAGCCCTGGCCGCCTCGCTCATCGAGGCGGCGGCCGAGAGGCTAGCCGAGGTGGGTTGCGACGAGGGGATGAGGACTAAGATGGGCCGTCCGAGCCGTGAGGAGGCGAGGGACGTCCGACCCCCCAGCCCGGCTAGAGGCGGCGCCTGAGCCTCCTGGGCTCGAAGACGTACCGCTTCTCCGGGTTCGTGTGGGCTAGCACGACGGCGGCCGCGGGGCCCAGCTGCTCCACCAGCTTGGCCACGAGCCTCCTCCTCACCAGCTCGAGCAGGCGGGCCTCGAAGCGCACGTACTCATCAACGAGGTCTATGGGGTAGGGCAGGCCCGTGGCTGGGTTCGTCATCGAGGCCAGCGCCTCCAGGATGGCCCTAACGCCTAGCCCGCCGTAGTCGAGGACCTCGACCCGGACGGCCTGGGAGCCGGTCCAGGGCTTGTAGAACGCCACGACGACCTCGCCGTACTCGGGCCGCCTCTCCAGCACGCGGCGTGCCCTCGCGCCGGCCCGCCTCAGCTGCGGGCTGTCGAGGGCAGCGTACCTCGGCAGCAGGTCAGCGAACCTCCCCAGCACGGCATAGCCGCCGGGCTCGAGGGCTAGGCTCATCAGCGCCTTATCGTTTAGCGGAAGCAGCCGCCCCACGGCGGCCGAGACGAACCTCGAGTAGCTCCTCTTGACCACGCCGACCAGCGTAATACCGTGCCTGCGGGCGGCCTCGAGCAGCCTAAGGGTCGCCGAGTCCAGCCGGGCCACGGCCGCGCCTCCGGCGCCGAAGAGCACCTGGTACGGCACCAGCTCGCCGTCGACGAGGAGTACCTTGGCCTCCAGCGCCCCGCGGGCTGCGTGCTCGACCAGCCTAAGCGCCACCAGCTTCTCGAGCAGCTTGGCCTTCACGGGGAGCCTCCTCCTAGCCTCCTCGTCCTCGACGATCTCCACCCGGACCCTAACGTCCATGGGCTTGATGCGGGCGGAGCCGTAGTAGACGACGTAGCCGGCAACGACGCCCACCAGCAGGCCCCCGACGAGCTCGACCCCGCCCTCCGGGGGGTACGTGGAGTCGATCGCGGCGCCGGGGAGGGGCGACCCGCGGCCGAGCCTCCCGTGGTCCTCGGCCACCGACAGCAGCTCCGGGATGAAGTTCCTCGCCTCCTCGACCTTCCTCACCAGCGTCTCCAGGACCCTGCCGCTGCTGGCCATCAGGGCCTGCGCGACTGGGTGGCTCAGCTCCTCCTCTTCCTCCTCGCCCTCCGGCTCGGGTGGCGCTCGCGCGGGCTGGGGCTCCCCGGGTAGCAACCCGGCCGCCCACCGCCCGCTGGCCCGGCCGGTAGCACCACATACGGGTGCGGGCGCAGCCGCTTTCCCGCCTCCAAGGACCTGCGGGGGGCCGGGGGCTGGCGTGGAGCGCCTGCAGCCGCTTCGCCTGCCCCCGCGCGTTAAGGTGCTCGAGGCCCTGGGGGCCATAGCCGATGGGCGGGTCAAGCTGGTAGGCGGCGGGTGGGCCAGGGTCGTGTCCAGCGAGGGCGACCGCGTCTACACGGTGTACGTCGACCCGGAGAGGCGCGTGGCCTACAGCGACGACAACGGCACTAAGCTCCGCGGCTACGTGGGCTACCCGGTGCTGGCGGTCCTCATGATGACGGGGGTGGTGACGTACGACGGGAGGGTGGCGGAGGCGTTGAAGGGGATACCGTGGAGGAGGCTGAATGAGTCGATGAGGAGCTACAGGAGGGTCGAGGAGCACGTCAAGAGGATTGCGAGCCAGCGCGGCGTCGACCCATCGGTCATTGACGCCCTGGTCTCCAAGGTTATGAGGGAGCTGGCCCGCCTCGGGCTGAGGAAGCTGCCCGCGCCCCCGCCCCGGGGCGAGGCGCAGGCCTAGCGCCGGGCTCTTATACCGGAGCCGCACGCGGTGCCGCCGGACGGGAGGTTTGCCCCTACGCGAATACCCCCTGAAGGAGCTCCACCGCAAGCTGGGGGCCACCTTCGGCGAGTTCGCCGGCTGGAACGCACCCCTCGACTACGGCAGTGCGATCGAGGAGCACATGGCGGTTAGGACGTCGGCCGGCGTGTTCGACCTGAGCCACATGGGCAGGGTTGTGGTCGAGGGCGAAGGCTCGGCCAAGCTCCTTGACAAGCTGGTGCCCAGGTCGATCGAGTCGGAGCCCGGCCAGATGGTAGGCCCAACGGCGTTCCTCAACGAGCGGGCAGGGTTCCGCGACGACGTGATGCTGTACAACCTGGGCGGGGGCAGGTGGA
This sequence comes from Pyrodictiaceae archaeon, assembly GCA_015520245.1. Taxonomy (GTDB): domain Archaea; phylum Thermoproteota; class Thermoprotei_A; order Sulfolobales; family Pyrodictiaceae; genus WAQM01. Next base: position 776 of record WAQM01000186.1, on the reverse strand, counting down.
TGGTGGTCCCCAACGCGGTCAACAGGGAGAAGGTGATGTCGTGGCTCGAGGAGTGGGCGTCGAGGCTAGGGCTGCGGGCCAGGGTGGTCGACAGGACCTTCGACCTCGTCATGCTCGCCGTGCAGGGCCCCCGCGCGGCCGAGGTCGTAAGGTCCATCGGCGCCCCCAGCGAGGTCCTCGAGCTAAGGCTGCTGCGCTTCAAGCTGAACGTGCGCTTCGAGAAGGCGGGCGCCACGGCGTTCCTGGTGTCGAGGAGCGGGTGGACCGGCGAGGACGGGTTCGAGATCATCGCCGAGCCGGACCACGCCGCGAGGATCTTCGAGGCCCTGGTCGAGGCGGGCGCGAGGCCGTGCGGGCTCGCGGCTCGCGACACGCTCAGGATAGAGATGGGCTTCGTCCTCTACGGCGCCGACATAGACGAAAACACGAACCCTGTGGAGGCGCGCTACTGGTGGGTATTCCAGCCAGGCCCGAAGCAGGACTGCGTCGGCTGCCCGGCGCTCCGGGAGGCGCTGAGGAGGGGCGTGGAGAGGGTGAGGGTCGGGCTGAGGTTCGAGAAGCGCGCGCGCATCGTGCCGCGCCGCGGCGACCGCATAGTGGTCGAGGACGTCGTGGTGGGGCACGTGACCAGCGGCGCGTACAGCCCCGTGGCCAGGAGGTCGATAGCGATGGGGTACGTCAGGGCGAGCCACGCGCTAATGGGCATGACGGTCGAGGTCGAGCACAAGGGTAGGAGGTACCGGGCCAAGATAGTCGACTTCCCCTTCGTGACCCCC
>WAQM01000185.1 GCA_015520245.1 Pyrodictiaceae archaeon | reverse complement strand
GGCTATTGGTTTAGCCAAACATTCCGGAATGAATGTGGGGGCAGCCATTACGTCGACATTGCGCTGAACCTCCATGTGAACCCGTGGGGGGCCTGGGCGGGAGGAGCCCAGCGCAGCCGGCGGCGTGGCTTGAGCTGGTGTCCGGCTGGTGGGCTCCAGAGGAAGAGGAGGGGCCGTTTACCTAGGTGTAAATGCGAGGGCCCGCTACGGGCGTGAGTACCGTGAACGGCGTGCGCGCCTTCAGCGAGCGCAGCTCGAGGAGCCTCAGGTTCAGGTAGCGCTCGAACGGCTTGGCTAGGTGATGCAGGCTGGCAGTGGAGGCCACTACGAGGCTTGTGCCCGGTACGGCGTAAGCCGCGAGATCAGGATGCAGAGGGTCCAGGAGCTCGAGCGCCTCCACGTTGATGACCAGCTCGCCGCGCCTGGGCTTAACGGAGCCGTAGAGCCTAACCTGGGACCCCGGTTCGACCGCCTGAGCGAGCCTGTTCAGCCTCCCGGCCTCCTTGTACACGGCGGCGCGCAGCCTCGCCCCGCCGCATGCCCCGTCCTCAGCCCTCACCTCTAAGATTACGTGCCCCCCGCGCGCTCGGACCACCCTCTCGACCACGGCGTCGACGAACGTTACTGAGTAGGGGCTCAGGTTGCAGGGCCTTGCGTGCGCCACGTGGGCGTTGGTGGCCTGGTTGGTCCTGAAGAGCGCCCAGTGCGTGGGCGCCTCGCCACCAGGGTCTATCACTTCGAGCGCGCGTAGGAGGTAGCGCGGGTCCTCGCCGCGAACGCCGTAGAGGACGGGGTCGGGACCGTGGGGCGCTACGAGGGGGCGCCCCACCTCGTAGTCGTAGTTGGCGAACGTGTAGGGCCCGGTCATGTAGTCGAACTCGATCACTGTGAGTGGATCAACGGCTCTCCTTGACCCCCACCTCGCTGGCTCCCGGTAGGTCAGAAGCTCGAATGTGACGTCGTCGCTGGGCCGCAGGCCGCCTAGGGCGGCCAGGGCGCCCACAACGCCGGGTCTTTCAGCGCCGTAGGCCGCGACCACCCTGGCCCAGAGCTCCGTGCGCAGGCACCGCAGCGCCTCCTCAGCCTCAACGCACTCAGCCACGGCCCTCAGGTAGAGAGCTCTAGGACACTCAGCCTCAAGTAGTTCGCGCTCGTCCCTGAACGTCAGCGCGATTAGCGCAGCTTTACGCCCCTCGGCGTCGTAGGCCCTGGCCACGCGCGTAAGCTCTCGCGCCAGTTTTGCGGCCTCCGAGCCGCCGCTGACGAGGAGGTGCAACGCGACGGCTCCGTTGCCCCGCGTCTTCCAAGGTACGGCCGGGTCCAGTCTAACGAGCCACGGGTAGTCGGCAGGCTCAGCGCCGAGCCGGAGGGCTTTGAGCAGGAGCAGCGAGGCTAGGTGCGTGGTGCAGCCAGCAAAAGCGGTGTCGAAGCCGTCGAGCAGCAGCGTGAGGATCATGGGAGCGCGGGCTACCTACGCTGCTCGTAGCCCTTGACGACGATCATCGTGAGCGTCGACCTGACCTTAGGCGAGCTACGGAGATGCCTAAATATGATGTCGCGCAGCTTGTTCATGTCCTCGCTCTCTATGATGGCGACTATGTCGTAGAGCCCGTAGACCATGTACAGCGCCTTCACCTCTGGGATCTCCTTAAGCTTCTCGAATACCTCCTCGTCCGCCCCGATCTCGGTGTTTATGAGTACGACCGCCGTAGGCATGTAGTGGCTCACCGCGACTGGGAGGTGCGCGGGTAGGGGTTAAGAAGCTTCGAGTGGGCCCTCAGCCGCCGCCCTTGCTGACCGAGAGGAGGCGGTTGAGCACCTCCTCAAGCCTCTCAAGGCACTCGGCGGTCGAGCCGAAGAGCTCGAGCTTGGACACTATGAACTCGCACTCCACGGCTCTGACCTCGCCGCTCGTCCTGGCAGCCATGTACGCCCTGAGGAGCTCGCCGTTCAGCTCGAAGAAGGTGGCGCCCCACTTGAACAGCGAGAGCAGCCTGCGCGCGTACTCGACCTCGCCAACTATGTAGGCCGCGGCGGCGACGGCCTCGGCGCTACTCAACCTGTAGGGCCTGCCGTAGTTCACGGGGTTAGCGGCTATCAGCAGGGGGAGTCTCCTGGGGACGGCGCCCCGCGCGCGGAAGAGGCGCGGCGTGACCTTACGCCACGAGGCGTCGATCACGACGAGCCCCCTCGCCAGCACGAGGCCGCGGTCGCCACCGCTCAAGGGGATCGCGGCGTAGGGGTCGAGGACTACGCTGCCGCGGGGAGGCCTCCTGACCTCGACCGCGAGCCCGTGCCTTACCAGCTTGAGCGCGGTGTCCTTCGCTGGGTCGTCGTGGCCGTAGTGGACCACGTAGACGCGCAGCCCGGCCCCCATGGCGGCTACCGTTTTAAGGAGCGCAGGCGCGCCAGCCATAACCCCACCCGGAGCCGGCTGCGGGGGTGCCCGAGCCAGGTCAAAGGGGTCGGGCTTAGGACCCGATGGCGTAGGCCTGCGTGGGTTCAAATCCCACCCCCCGCACCACTCTGGAACGCGCCCCCAGATCCTGACTCCCGGTGAATGTGATGGACATCGGGGGCAGGAGGGACCTCCACGTTACAAGGTTCGCCTTGCTGGGACGCGCCGCGCTGCTCGGAGTGATCATCGCCGCAGCCGCGGCCCTGACGGTCCACCCCCTCGCCGGCGGGCTAGGAGTGCGGGTCGAGGACTACGGCTACGCCACTGTGCGGTACGGGGTCGGCCTGCCCCTCCCGCCCCCGGGGCTCGAGCTAACGCTGAAGCCGGCGGCCGGGCTGAGCCTCGGTGGCGCCCGCACCACGGTGACTCTCTACGCCTGGATGCCCGACGGCCGGCTTGAACTGATTGGCGTCAAGAGCGCCGCAGGGCTGACCGTGGAGCTCTCGGGCCCCATCTACGAGAGGCTGCGCAGGGCGTACGCGGAGTGGGCGGGCTACCTCGCGGCCCGGGGCTCGGACCCCAGCGCGGTCTCCGTAGGGCTCCTGGCCCTAGCGGCCGTTGAGTCCGACGGGAGGCTCTACGGAGGAGCGGTGGTGGTGCCGCTCAAGCCGGGCCTCGTAGCGGCGCGCCGGCCGGTCAGCGTCGAGGCGCGCGTTGACCTCGTCGACCTGGGGCCGGCCCGGTCGCCGGCGCTCGGCCGGCCCTGGATACCCGCCAGGGATCCGGTGCCGCCGTCCACCCCCCTAGACTGGTACCGCGGGGTGTGGCAGTGCGGTACGGGAGGCTGTTACGTATGGGTCCTGGAGGAGCTGAGGTATTCGCTGTCCGACTGCCTGCCCTACGTGCTAGTGAACGTGTGGGGCGACGTGAGCAAGGTGGATCGGGTCGAGCTCTGGGAGACGCTGGTCGCGGACGAGGTGCTAGGTTATCGCGTCGTGTTCGCCGCCACGGCCGCAGTGGCCTCCCCCGCCGGCGGGGTCCATTATACGATCCCGGGCTACGTGTGGCAAGCGTCTAGCAGGAGCGTGGCCGACCTCAGCTTCCACAAGACGTTCTACCGCGGCGTGGACTTCACCTCCGCGAGCGTGGTCTACGTCGGCTTCTACGGCGACATAGCGTGGGGGCGCTACCGCCTTAACTACTACGTTGAGTGTGTGCCGGGGCCCGTAAACGCGCCAGCGGGCTACTGCGCCGAGTGGCTGGTGCCGACTAGTATCGTAGCCAACATTACCCTCGCGAGGCCGGCGGGCGGGCTCAGGCTGGATAACAGCCTGGCGTGCCACGGCGTCGAGAAGGACCCGTGGCTGTACCCGGCCGAGGCGGGCAAGGTGGCCTGGATGTACAGGATGCTCTACGTTAACGGGTGGGCGCTGGCCCGGTGGAACGAGGGCTACGGTGACGTGTGGGTATCTAACATCGACGTCGGCCGCGAGCTACAGACGTCACCTACGCTCTCAGCCGGCGTCGCTCCGCTGGCGCTCATCGCGGCGATCACCAGGGCGCCGGTGCCCCCGATTCTTGCCGGCGTCCTAGCCACCGCTGTAGGCGTGGAACAGGTGCGCGGCATGGAGTACTTCGCGGCGGCCGTCGCCGACGTCGACGTCAGGTACGGGACCTCCGTCCTGTGGAAGTACATGGTATCGCCGGTCACCTACAGGCACGGTGAAGCCTCGAATCTAAGGCTGGGCCTGCTCTTCGTTGAAGTCTACGTGCCGGGCGGCTAGGTTTTCCGCTCACCGTACGACGTGCCACGCCGCGCACAAGCTCGGTTTAAGTTGTGCTGCGCGCTGTTGAGCCCCCCAGGCCGAGCTTCTCGCAGTGCTCGGCATGTGACCGGCACACCCTCTCCAGCTCCTCGCGTAAGGCGTCGGGGCCCGCGTGCTCGGCTACTACGCTAAGGGCCCGCTCAAGCGCCTCCCTCGTCACCACCCCGCGGGCGGCGTACGCTACCAGCTCGTCGAGGTCGAGTATGCGGGGCTGCTCGTTCGGCCTGCGGACCACGTCCACGGCCAGGTCGAGGTAGCGTACCTCCTCGAGCCCGACCTCGGGGGGCGTGTTCACGTTGACGTAGACCCCCTTCAGCTCGCCGGAGGGCGAGTAGTACCTGTGGATCACGTACCATGCTGAGGTGTCGACGACGGTCTCGATCACGTCGCCGGGCTCCTTGGCCACGCCCAGGCCGTCGTAGACGCCCTCGCTCCTCACCACCCGGCGGAGCACTAGCCTAAGCCCCTGCCCGTGGACCTCGACGTCCTCAACGTGAGCCTCCCCCAGCCGCAGGGCAGACCCGTCGGGCCGTACGTGCACGAGCTGAAGCCTGCGCCCTGCCAGCCTCGACGCCAGGAAGTCGAGTATGCCCCGCTCAAGCGCCGAGGGCTCAACGTGCCTTGACACCGCGTCGAGCAGGTCCACGACCTCCTGAAGCTCCGGGTTGAGTGATTTGAGGCTGTGGTGCAGGGGCGTCGTTGGGACCACGGCCCTTCTAAGCTCGTCGAGGACCCTCTTGTCGGTCGAGCTCAGGTGGACCACGACGACCTTCTCGCCGCCCACGGGGCCGGCCTCGCTTCCAGACTCTACGCTGACCTTCACCTCCTCGAGTTTCCTGACCAGCTCGGCTAGGTGGTGGCGGAGCTCTGCCTCCTCACCGTGCTGAGCGCTGCTGCGCCAGTGCACGCAGAGGTTGGGCGAGCTCACGGCAGTGGCGGCTATGGATGCTAGGAGCGCTCTACGCTCGAGGCTCCTTATGTGCTCGCTGAACGTGACGGTGCGCGTCTGGCACTCGTAGAGCATCGCGTAGTCGCCTACGACGCGGGCGCCCGGCCTCACGCGCGGCCTCTCGCCCTCCCGCACGGCGGTGCGGACGACGGAGGCGACCAGCTCCCGGCCCGATGCGCACTCGTCGACGTCAACGACCTCGACCTCGACGCCGGCGGCCTCGCCGATGCACAGCCCGTCGGCCTCCCGTAGCAGCTTGACCCTGACCGTCGAGTGGACGGGCAGCCTCGACTCCCAGTAGAACGAGGTGGCTAGTCTGCTCCTAAGGGCCCTAACCACCTCGTCGGTGTGCTCAGGGTACCCTATGACGAGCAGCTCGCTCGGGCTATCCGCGTCCTTCACGGTCACGTCGGCGGGAATGTTGAGCTGGGGTATGCGAAACCTCTCGGAGATGATACGCGAGGCCTGGACGATCTGGAAGCCCGCGTCCAGGAGGAGCTTGGTGAGGGCCGTCGCATAGATCCCTCTAATCCTGACCCTGACTATGGGGGTTGGCATCGGCTCACCGCTGAGGTGCTAGTCCTTGACCGTCTCAAGCAGCGTTATCACGTTCCATATCAGCGTGCGCGCATACACGGGCATGTTGGGGTCCTGGCTTATCTCGTCGAGGATGCTTATCGCGTTGGCCGCGCGGACCCCGGGGCTGAGGGTCTCATCCCTTAACTGCTTCACGGCCTCGGTAGCGGCGCGCCTGATGTTCCTTGGCACGCTCGTGTCGTTTATTATCCTTATTAGCATCATGATGGCCTGCCTTATCTTAGCCTCATTGTCGTAGATAGGTGCGGCCACGACCGCTCACCTCCCTCCCTGCCTCCCGCGGCAGTCCCGGCCGTGGGTAGCAACTATTATGGGTTTAACGTTGAGGGCCGGCTGGGGGTCGGCATGAGCGGCCCGCGGCGGAGCCCAGAGTCGATCAGGAAGATGGCCGACTTGCTAAGGTCGGGCGCGGCGATGCTGGCCGAGAGATGCCCACTGTGCGGCTTGCCTCTCTTCAGGTTGCGCTCCGGGGAGGTGGTCTGCCCGGAGCACGGGAGGGTGTACATAGTAAGGGACGAGACTGAGTACGTCCAGGCCACGGTGCAGGGGGTCCTGGAGCGACTTGAGCGCGCGGTCGCGGAGAGGCTGGGCAGGGTCGTTGAGATGATGGCGCGCGGCGAGTTCGCTGACGAGGATGCCAAGCTGGTCTCGGGGTGGCTAGACGTCCTCGAGAGGGTCGAGAGGATCCTGGCCATGATACGCAGGAGCCGCGAGGCTCGGGAGGCTAGGCGTCCGGAGGGCGAGCGCGGCAGCTGACCGCGAGCTCCGCCCCCGGAGGCCTCGAGACGAGGGTGGCCAGGCACGGGCCGGGCTGGCGCCTAACGCCAGCCAGCAGCGCGGCCAGCTGGCCCCGATCCGCCTTAGCGAGGGCAAAGCCTCCGAGCACTGCCGAGGCCACCGCGACGCCGTCTACGTCTTCGACCACGACGCCGCACGGCCCCAGCCCGCGGCGCCTTAGCGCGTAGGCGACATAGGGTGCCACGGTGCTGCCCACGAACGACCTCACGATGAGTACGCGGCCGCTTATGCTCACCCCCGCGGGCCTGTACACCCCGAGCTCGGGGTCCACGTCGCCATAGAGGTTCAGGGGGCCTGCTAGGGCTAGCAGCGGCCTGGCGTTGCACGCACCCTCCACGAGGCCCCTAAGCTTTAACCTCATCAAGGGCCCCGGCACCCCCCACGAGCGCCGCGGGGACGCCGGACTTGCACAGGTAGATGGCGGTCTTAACGGAGTTCGTGGCTATCGGCGCCGGCAGCCTCCCCCGGTCGGTCACCACCACGCAGGCCCCCGGCAGCACCCTTACCCGGGGGCCCCGACCCGCGAGCGCGCGAAGGAGAGCTTCCTTTAAGCGGATGGCGCTTGAAGGCGGAGCGGCCACCCAGACCTCCCTAACCCTCTTGAGACCGCGAAGGGCGGCGAGGGCCTCGGTGGCAGCGCGCTCGAGGTCCGCGGTCGTGTAGTGAGGGCACCCTAAGAACAGTACTTCAGCGTCCTCCGGGTTGGCGCAGCTCACCTCCTCTAGCGCGGCCACGAGGTCATCGCGCTTCACCTCAAGCTTCTCAGCGCCGGGCGGCGGCGGGCGGGCTTCGGGTGACACCCCTTCGAGGAACCACATGGGTATCGCGCCCTGCGCCGCGCCAGCGGCGGCCAAGGAGATCACGAGCCTCTCGTCTGAGGGGAAGCGATCGACGTAGGGCTTCGACGAGGGGTAATGCTTGGCGACGATGAACCCGACCAGGCCCGCCTCAAGCTCGCTGCGGACCCGCGCCTGCAGCCGGACCCTAACGTCCGGCACGCGCTCCTCGTCAAGGTGCAGCCCCCAGTAGTACGTCCTCCCGGCTATGGCCGCGGCCAGGGCCACAGGCCCGCCCTCCCTATTGGTACGGGCGCCAAACAGCGTGTTCGCGACGGCTACGGCGCTAGACTCACCCCAGGCCAGGTGCTCACCGAACCTCGGCCTGCGCACACGGTACGGCGCGCAAGTGGCCGTGAACCTCGCCCCCATGCGCACGAGCGCCCTCAGGATTCTGGCCTGCATGGCGACGCGCTCCGGCGTGTTTATGGGTGCGTCAACGCCAAGAGCAACGCCAGCGGGGTTGAACGTCGTGTAGACGGCGAAGCGCGCCCCCGAGGCCGCGAGGGACTCCAGGAACTCCAGCCCGTAGCGGCCTATGTTGTCGTAGGATACCCCGGAGACGTGCGCATGAGCTATGGGCACCAGCCTTTCAGCGCCCAGCGCCTCCCCCACGGACACGAGCAGCTTCATAGCTATCCTTACGGCCTCCCCCATCTCTCCCGAGAGCATCCTCTCCTCGAGCTTGGTCAGGTACACGGCGGGCTCACGCCCATCCCAGGTAGCGGCGTGACGCGCGCGAACCTCTCGGCGGGTGCGTCGGCGGGGCGGGTCGCGTCTATGATCACCTTGTCCACCAGCCCGTCCTCGGACGAGGGGTCCAGGCTCGAACCTCGCGCGCCCCGAACAACGACCACGTCGCGCCCCCACCTGACCCTCGTGGCCACAGCCCACTCAACCTGGTAGGGATCGTCAGGGTCGACGTCTTCGTCGACGATGATCACGGCCTTAAGGCTCGGGTGGCTAGCGAGCGCGGCGAGGCCGGCATTCACGGCCTCGCCCTCCACCGTCTTAGATATGGAGATGACGGCGTGCAGCCACATGCCGCTGGCAGGCGTGAGCCTCACCTTTACGACGTGTGCGACCCTGCTGACGCTATGATACACGCTGGCCTCGCGCGGAAAGCCCATTAGCAGGAGGTGCTCGCAGCTGCCCGGTACTATGATGTAGCTCAGAGGGGCGAACACCTTGTTCACGTAGGCGCCGTCGACGCTGAGCACGGGCTCGTCGCGGACCCGATCCAGAAGACCCAGTACATCAGGGAACGGCCCCTCACGGGCGCGGGCAGGCCCGAGCCTACCCTCGAAAACGTAGCTGGCCCCGCATGGGACCGGGATTGAGTACTTTGGGGTACGGCAGACGGCGAGCCTGCGGCCCGATATTGTTGATGCCAAAGGAATCTCGTACACTCCGTAAGGCGGCGAGTGAGCTGCAGCTAGCATAACCGCGGGGTGCACGCCCACGACAATGGCTACGGGAAGCGCGCCGCCCGAGGCGGTGAGCATGCGGTGAAGGTGCCGCGGCACGACCCTCACGGCGTAATAGCCGGGCCCCACCATAATGCGATGGATCGACGCGTTGCACACCCCGTCTAGGCACGCGGCCACCACCGATGAGGTGATGTAGGGCGGCGTCCCCCTCAGGAACGTTGCGGCCAGGTCAGCGGGCTTAACGTCAGTCTCTTTGAAGAACGCGCCGAAGTCCATCTCGGTGACGTAGGGCTCGATGTTAGTCGATCGCACGAGCTTCTCGTACGCCTCGCGCTCGCTTACAGCACCCAGGATCTCGTAAAGTCTGCGCCTGCTAGCTAAGAGATTGGCTAGCGCCTCGGAGCCTTTGAGGCGCAGCCGAAGGGGCCCCCCGGCTCGGGGTAGAATTTCGAGCAGTGGCCGCTCACGCACGTCCACGTTGGGTAGGTCTTTGGGGTCCAGCCCTCGCTCCTCGAGGTACTCCTGCAGGGCGCCGTGAAATGCAGCCATGCTATCACGCTACGCAGCGCTGAAGCTTGCCAACCTCCGTGAAGTCCTCCTTCAACTTTATGTTACTCAATATCACGGCTCTAACCTCGCCAACCTCCTGGGCCGCCGTAACAGCTACCCTACGGCCGGCAAAGTCAACCTCCTTTATCAGGGCCGGGATCTCGTTCAAGTTCTTATCGACGAGTGCAACAACAACGTTACGCGCGGCCTCGACGTCGATTAGCTGTACATCCTTCTTGACGAGCTTGCTCACATCGCTTAGCGCCTCGGGGCTTACGGGGCTCCGTGCGACTATATAGAGCGTGCCGGCGTCCTCGGCGGCGGCCACGAAGCGTTCCTTGCCTACGGCGTTGGCGATGGCCTCGGCCAGCACCCCCTCCACGGGTTTAGCGGCGAGGAAGCAGGAGCCGTGCACGGGTACGCGCTCTGCGTCGATGATTAGCGTTACACGCGGCTCCAGGTAGCGCCTGTACGCCTCGGCCCTCAGCTCGCGCCTTTCCTCGCGGCTGCGCGTCCTGCGCTGAGCAGGCGAGGGGAGGAACGTGACGCCGCATGGTAGCCACGAGAATAGCTTATCCACGAGCGTCACATGGTCCTCAGGCACCCCCACGGCAACGGCGGCATCGGCTCCTAAATAGCGTGCCATGTCGACTTTGTACTCGAGGGATTGCAGGCCCTGGAACCAGCCATCTGTGTCGACCACAATGACTTCGGCACCTTCGGATCGCAGCTTGAGACCCAGCTCTACGACGCCGGCGACGATTCTCCTCTCAGCTCGATGGGGTGTTATTGAGCCCACAAGACGCATGTACTTAGCCCTCAGCTCGCGTAGCCACAGCAGCTTACGGTCGACGTGGGCGGCCGAGACGAAGCCGGGCGGCCCCACGTCGGCCTGCCCCACGTCGGCGTCAACGATGCCTACCCTCATCCCCCTCAAAAGGGCCCTATTGCTGATGAGCGCCGCAACGCTGCTCTTACCCGCATCGGTAGGCCCGATCACGACGAAGCCCCTACAGCCGCGAGTCAGGAGCCTGTCGGCCTCGTAGACCCACTTATCGAGCACCTCCTCGCCAGCCCGGGCAGGCTCCACGGACGAGCCCGGCTCCATGTGGAGGGCCAGCTTGACGTCGGTCAGCGCCTTAAGCGCGTAGCTGCGGTATCCGGCGACCTCGAAGCTCTCGCCTCGGCTGAATAGCGCTCCGAGCACCATCACTGAGCCGTCAAGCACCGTGACCTTTGCCGGCCCCTGGATCCTCACCAGGCTACCCTCAGCAAGCTCTACCCTTAGCGTCATCGCCGCTCACCTGCGGCCTTAGCTTAGTGCAATGTTGAGCGCTGCCGCGAGGTCCCGCTTGCGCCCTCCCCGCAGCGAGGCCTCGCCATGTAGAGGTGTCACTACGCTGTTCGTGCGCCTCTCGCTTACAAACCTAACCTCCACCCCGCAGATCGCATCAGGGAGCTCTACGGAGGCCCTTCTTGCACCTTCGACGCCAATGTTTATCGTAATGCTGTGCGGTCTGAGCGCGTCCGCTAGCTGGCATGTGAACGCCTCAAGCTCCTCCACGGACGTAAAGGTACGTGAGCCCAGGAGCTTGGAGTTGACGAGGTAGACGGCGGTAAGCGCGCGGCCCACGTCGACCCCTACCCTCAGGTGGCGCATCTCGAGGTAACGCGATAGTATGGCAGCGACGGCTAGTAGGGGGTCCTCGTTCCTGCGCAGCCTCACCGCATGCTCGCATCTGTGGGCATGCAGCTCACGTTCCGTGTCATAAACATACACGCAATCGCCGCCCGCTACGAGCTGAGCGCGGGCTGGGGGTACGCTAAGGGCTACGCCTAGCTCGCGCAAGGTCCGGACGATATCGCTCAAGTACTGCGTTTGCGCTAGTGCTAGTACTACCACCCTCAACTCCCGACCCGGGGCCCGGACACGCCCGGGGGCCTGGTCGCCGATAAAGGTGGAGCGGCGTGGCCGGAAGCTGCGCTAAGAGGCTTCTCGAACCCGGGGTCACGTTGGTCTACGGAGTGGCGGGGGCGGGTAAGACCGCCCTCGCGATCTATGCAGCGGAGCTGGTCTGCAGACGAGGGGCACACGCCCTTTACATAAGCACGGAGGGTCTAGACTTCCTCAAGCGCATGGATCAGGTCGGTGTGGACCCCGGCTGCGTGCTCGTACGCGAGGCATACGATCTCGCGGACCTGGTTGAGGCTGTTGGCGAGGCTGAGGCCTTGGTATCAGATACGGAGGTAGGCGTGGTCATCGTGGACAGCGTGAATGCCCCCTACCGCACCGAGGTTGAGGTGGCGGAGGGGTTCGACACCACCAAAGCGTTCATGTACGTGGTGGCGGCACTGCGCGCTCTCTACCTCCACGCGGGCGTGCCGGTGATACTCACCGCCCAGGTCCATGAAGTCGACGGCGTGTTGGAGCCGGTAGGGATGAAACTAATCGCCGCTTGGGT
>WAQM01000184.1 GCA_015520245.1 Pyrodictiaceae archaeon | reverse complement strand
GCGTAGGCCGGCACCGTGGCGTCCGCGGCGGCGCGCGCCAGGTCGGTATGGGCCGGGGCCGCTCTCAGCACCAGTATGTCTGACGTCGCCACCACACACTCGCGCGATAGCTCGACGAGCGTCGTGTCGGCCTTGCGGGCCACGAGGGTCTCGACCCCGAGGCCCCTGATGGACGAGGCCAGCTGCCCGCTCCTCGGCACGCTGGCGTCGAGGACGACCACGACCCTGGACACCCCCGCGCGCCTAGCCACCCGGACCAGCGCCCGGATGGCGTCGGCGACCGCCCCCATGTCGCGCAGCGCCGAGCCCGAGAGGTCGTCGCGCAGCAGCCCGTCTGTGCAGTGGTAGGCGTAGCGGAGGGTCCTGAGCGCGTACAACGTCAGGGCCTGGTTGAAGCCGTCCACGCAGAGGGCGTCCACCTCGCCCAGGCCTACGCTCCTGCGCCGGACCGCCGCACTCACGTCGGCGGGGTGGACGCACCTCTTAAGGACGCGCACCGCGCGCTCGTCGAGGCCGTAGCGGGCCCTCACGACGGCCGACGCCTGCTTCTCCGTGTAGCCGTAGTTAAGTAGGAAGAAGTAGGCGTAGACGGCGCTAGCCGGCAAGTAGGCGGGCGAGCGCGTCACGCACCATCCTAGCCGCCTCCCTGGCGTCCCCCGGTATCATTAGGGTTACGTGGTCGGGCTTGCCGCCGCCGCGGGCCCCAGCCCCCGCCAGCAGCCTCACCAGCTCCCTCAAGTCCACGGCGACGCCCCCGCCGCGCGAGACCTCGACCACCGACCTGCCCTCGCCCGCGCTCGTCACGGCCACGACCAGCGACCTGGGCTGGGCCGAGGTCAGCCTCTTCATGATCTCACGGTAGTCGCTCGGCTCGAGCCCCTCCACCCACTCGAGCGTGTACAGCGTCGCGCCGCCCAGAGCCTCGGCTTGGAGCCTGGCGAGCCTGGCGAGCCGCTCGAGGAGCGCGGACCTGAGCTTGGAGCTAAGCTCCCTAAGCTCGGCCAGCCTCTCCACGAGCTTGGCCAGCCTGGCCTCGAGCTCGGCCGCCGGCGCCCCTAGGGTCGATGCGGCGCGCTCGAGCCTCTCCTCCAGCGACCTGGCGTACCTCGCCACCTCGGTGCCCGCGACCAGCTCGAACCTCACGACGCCATCCTGGATCCTCTCCACGTTGACTATCTTAACCGCCCCCACCTCGGCCGTGTTGGCCACGTGGGTGCCGAAGCAGGCCTCGGCGTCGACGCCCTCGACCTCCACGACCCTGATCGTGGGCTCCATCGGGACGCCGCCCTGGTAGAGCCTGAAGCCGTAGGCGGCCTCGGCCTCGTACCTCGGCAGGAGCCTCACGCGCACAGGCCTCGCCTCGAGGATTATCCTGTTCACCTCGTCCTCGATGGTCTTGAGCGTCTTGGGGTCCGGTACCTCGTAGTGGGTCACGTCGAGCCTCGCCTTCTCGGGGGTCTTCTCAGCGCCCGCCTGCCACACGTGCTCGCCGAGAACCCTCCTGAGCACGCCGAGCAGGATGTGGACGGCCGTGTGGTGCCTCATCAGCCTGTACCTACGCTCCCAGTCTATCGACCCCTTGACCTCGGCGCAGCCGCGGAACTCGCGGTCTAGCACGTGGACCACAACGTCGCCCACCTTCTCCACAGCGACGACCTTGTAGCTCTCGCCGCAGGCCTCTATGGTGCCCGTGTCGTGCAGCTGGCCGCCCCCCGTCGGGTAGAACGCCGTCCTGTCGAGCACCAGGTAGCGGCCCTTGTGGCCCACCACCCTCGCTGTGAAGGTCCTAGCGTAGGGGTCCTCGTGGAAGAGCCTCCTGGTGCCCGGCAGGCCCCGAGCCCACTCGACAACCTCATCGGGCAGCCTCGGCTTCTCCTCGACCACCTTGCCGATGCCCGATGCGCCGTGGCGCCTGGCCACGATGGCGTAGAAGTCGCGTGGCACCTCGACGCTCACCCCGTGCCGCGCCGCCACCTCAGCTACGATGTCCGGCGGGACCCCCTGCGAATCGTAGAGCTCGACGAGGTCGTCCACGCTCAGCCTCCTCTTCCTCCTCACCAGCCTCTCCACGTACCTGACGCCCTGCTCTAAGGTCCTCCTATACCTCTCCTCCTCCCTCTCCACGACCTCGAGTATGTAGCTCCGCATCCTGGCTAGCTGGGGGTAGTAGTCCCTTGACCAGTAGTCGATCTGGTGGCGCACGAGCTCGGCCAGGCTGACGTCGGCACCCAGCCTAGCGATCCAGCGTAGCGCCCTCCGCGCAACCAGCCTCGCGAGGTAGCCCTCGCCCGTGTTCGAGGGGACCACGCCGTCGCCCAGCAGGAGGGCGAGGGTCTTGGTGTGGTCGAGCAGCGCGTAGACGCTGGCAGCGCGCTCGAGCTGCTGGCGCACCTCGTCGACGCGCCTGCCCAGCCCGCCCGCGACGGACTCGTAGAACCTGGTCAGCGACGCGGGGTCGTCGGGGTCGAGCCTCCCGGCCCGCCTCGCCGCCTCCCACAGCAGCTCGGCGTGCCGGAGCCGGACGCCGAGCCTCTCGTGGAACTTACGCACCAGGTCCCCGTATATGGCGTGGAACGCCGTCGGCGCCCTCTGCGTGAACCACGCTATCCTCTCGATCCCGTAACCCGTGTCGACGACCTTGAGCCCCATCTCCCTGTAGCCGCCGTCCACGACCTCGTAGGTCATGAATACGAGCGTCGCCAGCTCCAAGCCCCCCACGGCGACCTCAAAGCTGGGGCCGGCGTTGCCGCCGCCCTCCCACCAGGACTCCTTGAACGTTATCTGGTCCTCGGGCACCCCGAGCTCCTCGGTGAAGAACTCGTACGCGTAGGCCACGGTCTCCTCCTTCCAGTAGACGTGCTTCTCGGGGTAGTTGAACGCGTGGTGGCCCCCCATCTCGAAGCTTGTCAGGTGCCTGCCCATGGTCACCCCGACGTTGTCTATGTCCTCGAGCCTGATGCATGGCTGAACTATGACCAGCGGGTTGGCGGGCGGCGGTACGATGCCCCGCGTGACGTGCGGCTGGAAGACGACTATGCTGGCTATTGTTAGGTAGAGGTCCTCGCGCCACCTCGCCACGACTGGTCTGGGCTCGACGTACTCGTGGCCCTTGCGGCGGAAGAAGTCGACGAACCTCTTACGCGCCTCGCTCACGCTCAGGTTCCTGGCCTTCTTGGCCACGTCCCAGAAGTTGTACTCGACGCAGGGCGCGTCGTTGCAATACACCTGGTCGCGGTTGCGGGTCCAGAAGAACGTGCCGCACCGCGGACACTGCTTCCTGACGAAGCCCTGCTCCTCAAAGAACTTCAGCCTGTACTCGCTAGGGCTAACCCGTACGCCGCCCAAAACGCATACCCCTGCGGCCGCCGGACCTGGGTCAGACGGGCTGCGGGGGCGCTAAAAGCGAGTGTCTAGGCCGCCGCCTCAACCGCCGAACAGCGACTCGAGGCCGGCGGCGAGCTGCTCCTCGCTGAGGCCCTCCTCCTTCTTCTCTTCCTCCTTCTTCTCCTCCTCTTTC
>WAQM01000183.1 GCA_015520245.1 Pyrodictiaceae archaeon | reverse complement strand
CCCTGCGGAGCCTCGCGGCCTTCACCGCCGTGAGCTACTACAGGGGGTCGCAGCGGCTCGCGAGGCTCCGCAGGGCGCTCACGGAGGGCGGGAAGCTATGCCTGGAGCCGGGCCTGGCGGTGCTCGCGTACGAGCACAGGGGCAGGTACGTCTACACGTCCGAGGAGTTCAAGAGCCTGGGGGCGCCCGTCTGCGGGGACCCCGCGAGGGCCCTGGAGGCGGCCGCCCGGGTGGCGGGTTTCGCCGCCATCGTGTACGCAGCCGCCGTCTACGTGGCCTCCCCGGCGGCGAGGGTGGTGGATGCGTGCTGCCGCGGCGCGGTCGTACTATGCCCCGCGCCGGGGCCCCGCAGGTCCAGGACGGTGCTCAGCCTCGACGCGGGTGAGGCCCGGGCAGCCGCCGAGGTTGAGGTCTCTGGGGGCGTCTACAGGGCCAGGCTGGTCTACACGCCCTCGCCAGGGAGCCCCGCCAGGGGTGCTCGGGTCGAGGTGAGGGCCAGGCCGAGGGGCGCGTTGCTCGCCTGGACCTCGCTCCGGATCCTCGAGGCCGGGGCGCCCGGGGTGCACGAGGGTGCCCGAGACACCCTGCCGGGGGAGCCCAGGGCGATCATCATGCCGGAGCTGTCCGGGCACTACGCCCCGAGGGTGGTCGAGCTCCTAGGGCTCGAGAGGGGCGTGGTGGGCTACGAGCCGAGCGTCTTCGAGTACGAGGCTAGGCTCGTCATAGACCTCCCCCTCCGCCCCGACGCTAAGACTGAGAAGCAGCTGTAGCCCTTAGCAGGGTGGGACACCCGAGCCCCGCTAGCCGCCCTCCAGCCTCTTCAGCAGCTCCTCAAGGGCCTTAGCGGCCTCGGCGCGGCGGCGCTCCTGCCTCGCCGGCGCGGCGGGCCTCGGGGCCACAAGCTCGGTGAGCCACACCGGCCTTGGGCACTGCCCTCGCTCGGGGCACGCGGCGCAGCAGTAGGGGCACACGCTGCGCTCCGGGTAGAGCCAGCAGGTGCGGGTCGGCCTCCGTCGGGTGCACGTGTCGCAGACGTCCCACAGGAACGTCACGGCGCCCACCCCGGCGGGGTTCGGACGGTGGTTAGCCTTTCATCGCCGCGGCTCAACGCGGGGCTCAGGGCGGGTAGAGCTACCACATCCCCCCGACTGCGCCGCCTCCACCATCTCCTTAAATCTCTTGGCGTCGTCGAACATGTAGACGTTGTTGAACATCACGTAGACCTTGGTCACGGTCCCTGGCAGTGCCAGCACGTGGTGGAGCAGCCTGCGGAGGTCCTCGTCTGTGTACTTGTAGCGGTAGTTGACCTCGCGCCCGCCAAGCCCGTGGAGCCTGTAGTAGGCTGTCTCGCGGATGACGAGCTCCCTCCTCCGGAGCGGGTCGACGACGTGCACCACGCCGGACTCCTCGATGACCCTCTTCAAGGCCTCGGGGTTGCTGTACCAGGTGCCGCGGGGCTCCCAGGCTATAACGAGGCCGCGCTCACGAACGCTGGCGAAGAACTCGATGGCGTTACGCGCGTTCTCCTCGCTGTAGCCGAAGCTGGGCGGGGTCTGCACGACTATGACGCGCGCCCCCAACACCTTGGCGGCCTCGCGCGTCCTCTCCCACGCCTCGAAGTTCTCGCGCGTGGGCCTTAGATAGCCGTAGCGGTCAGCCTTGCCCGGATCGACCTTGAGCCCTGCCTTCCTCCACGTCGGGCTGCTCGGGGGGTGCGTGATCACCTGCCAGGCCTTGAGCGTGAACTCGAAGTCGGGCGGCGCCTCGCGCCTCCAGCCCCTCAACGTCTCCTCCGACGGGATCTTGTAGAAGGTCTGCTGGACCTCGACGACCCTGAACTCGGCGTAGTAGCGCCTGCGGGCTACCGGGAAGCCGCAGCAGCCTACGGCCACGTTCCTGGCCAAGCACGCCCCGGGCTCGGCTAGCCTCGTCTAGCTGCTTTAGCGTTTGAGGAGCCTCACGTTCACCAGCTGGACCTCGGGCAGCTCCATCAGCGCGTGCCTCAGCGAGTCTATGTCCAGCTTAGCCTTGGACATGTCTATCACTATCACGCACTCGGCCAGCTCGCCGCGCTTCAGCACCGTGCACTGCGTCGTGATCTGGTCTATGTTGTTCTCCGCGAGCCTCTCGGACACCTTGGCTAGCGCGCCCGGCACGTCCTTGATCTCGAGGTACAGCTCGTAGAGGCTCGTGCTCTCCGAGGGCAGCGGCGATACGACTATTTCCCTCTTCTCCGTGTCGGCGACGAGTATCAAGTTCATGCCCTCGACGATGTCGAGGGCCTCCCTGACGACCATGGGTATCGTTATCCGGCCCTTACTGTCAACGCGCACTATCTCGGCAATTTTCACTAGCTCTCACCCCAGCGGGTCAACCCGGGGGTGGGCTTGATAAATCCTTCCACAATAAGTACACCTCAAACACGATGCACTGAGGCCGTTTAGCGTGAGGGTCAGCCGTCCGCTTCCACGCTGCTCGCGAGCCTCCTGGCGAGCTCTAGGATCTCGCGGGCGGCCGGGCTGTCGGGGTACTTGAGGAAGAAGGGGACACCCTCGTCCGCGGCCCTCGATATCCTGGGGTCGAGGGGTATGCGCGCGAGGAGGGGGACGCCGTACTCGCGCGCTAGCTCCTCCCCCACGCCCTGGCCGAAGATGTAGTGCCTGCTACCGTCGGGGCACACGAAGTAGCTCATGTTCTCGACTATGCCCAGGACGCGGGTCCCCAACTTCTCGGCAAACGAGATCGCTTTGACGACGACGTACTTCGACACCTGGGAGGGTATTGTTACAACGATCACCCCGGTGAGGTTGCGCACGAGCTGGACCACGGTCAGCTGCTCGTCCCCCGTGCCCGGGGGCAGGTCCACAAGTAGGTAGTCGAGCTCCCCCCAGTCGGTGTACGCGAGGAGCTCGCGGATGAAGGACGTCTTGACGGGGCCCCGCCAGATCACCGGCGTCCTGGCGTCGGGCAGCATCAAGGCTATGGACATCACCTTGACCCCCAGGGGCGCGGTCACCGGCACTATCCTGTCCGGGGCCTTAGCCTCCGGCTGCTGCCCCTCGACGCCCATCATCTTCGGTATCGATGGGCCGTGTATGTCCACGTCGAGCACTCCGACTCTCCTGCCCATGTTCGCGAGCGCGAACGCGAGGCTGGCCGTCACGAACGACTTACCGACGCCACCCTTGCCGCTCAGCACCGCTATCTTGTACCTGATCCTCTTCATGTTCTCGGCGATTCGCTGCTCCTGCTCGCGTATCTTCCTTAGGACCTCGATCCTCGCGCGCACGTAGGGCGGCGGCTGAGCCTGCTGGCCCAACGCGCCTCCCCATCGCTAAGGCGGGGGGCTAGCTTATAGCGCGAGTCCGCCTGCGGGGGTGCGGGGGATGACTGGGGTTTTAAGTGCCGACGGGGTGAGGAGTGAACCCACGCGAGGACCCTCAGCGCGCCTCAGCTGCGACGCGCTCCCTGGGGACCTTAGGCTTGAGGCGATGCTCGTAGCTGAGGAGGAGAGCGCCGGCTTCGTGCTGGCCTTTGGCTTCACTGAGCGTTGCGTCGTCGGGGTGCTGTGCAGGGTCCTTTACAGCCTCGAGGGC
>WAQM01000182.1 GCA_015520245.1 Pyrodictiaceae archaeon | reverse complement strand
GGCCCCCGCCTGGCCGCTCGGCACCGCCGTGGCGGGCGCGGCGGCCGCAGCCGTAGCCGCTATAACGTACGCCCTGCTGCGCCGCCGCCGGGCAGGGATTGGAGGCTGAGCGGGTTGGCCATCAGGGTGAGCGGGCGCCGCTACTTCGACATCACCCACCACATGATGGAGACGCTCGCGATGCAGCACGGGGCCATAGACCCGGACAGCGGCCACATAGTCTGCCACCACTACAGGCTGGGCGTGGCCGTGGCGGAGACGCCGCGGGGGCCCGTGCCGGTGCTCGTCGTCGAGGACTGCGTCATGGTCACGGCCGGCCGCGACAACGTCGAGGCGCTGCTGGCCGGGGACAGCGTCGAGGCGGGGACCCTCAGCATGAGGTCGGGTAGGGTCGAGGTCGGGGGGCTCCCGGTCGACAGCTACTGGATGATCCTCGCCCTCTCCTACGCCAAGGACATGGAGGGCAGCATCAAGCTCTACAAGGTCGACGTGGAGAGGGACGGCAGGAGGGTGAGGGCTGCGGCGCTGCTCGTCGAGACCGAGAGCACGCAGGTGCTCATCGTCGTGCCCCAGAGGTGCGAGGGCGAGCGCCAGCAGCCCCGAACCCACATGTAGGCTAGGCCTCGATGTAGTCTATGTTCAGCTCCGTCACCGGGTCGAAGAGCATGACGTCCCTCGGGTCGACGAGCACGTAGTAGCTCTCGCCCAGCCTCGGCACCTGGCTCGGCGGCGTGACCACCTTCACCATGCTGGCCCCCACGACCAGCGTCACCACGTTCTCGCGGCCGAGCGTCTCGACCACGTAGACCTCCGCGGGTATGCTGAGCATGTCGGAGCGGGGCTCCGTGCCGAGCCTCGCCCTCTCGGGCCTGAAGGCCAGCACGACCTCCTCGCCCCCGAGCCTGCTAAGCCTCGCCGCCCTCTCCCCCTCGAAGCAGAACCTCGCCTTGTTCACCTCGACGCAGGCCAGGCTCGGGTTCTTCTCGGTCAGCCTCGCGTACAGCACGTTCGCCGGCGGCGAGCCTATGAACGTGGCGACGAACAGGTTCCTCGGCCTGTTGTAGATGTTCTGCGGCGTGTCGACCTGCTGGACGCGGCCCCGGTCTATCACCACCACCGTGTCCGCCATGCTGAGCGCCTCGGCCTGGTCGTGGGTGACGTATATGGTAGTTATCCCCAGGTCCTTCTGGAGCCTCTTGAGCTCCGCCCTGATGCTGACGCGCAGCAGCGCGTCGAGGTTCGAGAGCGGCTCGTCGAGGAGCAGCACGGTCGGCTCCTTGACCAGAGCGCGGGCGAGGGCGACGCGCTGCTGCTGGCCGCCGCTGAGCTGCGAGGGGTAGCGATCCAGCAGCTCCTCTATCCTCAGCATCTTCGCGACCTCCCTGACCTTCCGGTCTATCTTGCTCTCGGGCAGCTTCCTGAGCCTGAGCGGGAACGCTATGTTGTCGTACACCGTCATGTGGGGGTAGAGGGCGTAGTTCTGGAACACCAGGCCCACGTTCCTCTTGTTCGGCGGCAGGTCGGTCACGTCCTCGCCCCCGAAGTATATGCGGCCGCTCGTCGGCTTGTAGATCCCCGCTATGATGTAGAGGAGGGTCGTCTTGCCGCTGCCGCTGGGCCCCAGCAGGGCCGTGAACTTCCCGTCCTCGAAGACCAGGCTCACCTGGTCCAGGGCCACGACCCTGCCGAACCTCTTGGTCACCCTCTCGAGCGAGACCTCGACCACGCCCACCACCCCCTACGCCTTGAGCCCGCCCGAGTAGGCCTCGAGCAGGAGCTTCTGCGTGAGGACGAAGAAGAGGATGGTCGGGAGGAGGTAGAGGGTGCCGGCGGCCGCGACGACGGGGAGGTAGGAGGTCTCTATGTTCGCGGTCAGCTCCTCGATGAGCGTGGCCAGGGTCTTCACCTTGCCCGCCGTGCCTATGTAGAGGAACACGTGCACGTATATGAGGTCCTCCCAGCCGGCCAGGAAGGCGAAGATCGCGAGCGCGGCTATCCCGGGCTTGACCTGCGGTAGCACGATCTGCCACCAGGCGCGCAGCCTCGAGGCCCCGTCTATGAGGGCGCTCCACTCGACCTCCCACGGGATCCTGTCGAAGAACCCCTTCATGAGCCAGATGCTCATGGGGAGCTCGAGCGACGCCCGGGCCAGGACCGTGAAGGCGAACGCGTAGGCTACCATCGCCCCCTCGCTCCTCGCGAGCGGCATGCTCGACCACACGTACATGGCGTACACGGCTATGATGAGCGCGACGCCGGGGAACGCGTGGAGCAGGATTATGAACGTCATGAGGCCGCGGCGCCACCTGAACCTCATGCGGGAGAACGCGTAGCCCGCGAGCACGCTCGTGAACACGACGACGGCCGTGACGCCCAGGGCCACGATGGCCGTGTTGGCTATGGTCGCCAGTATGTCGGCCGTCGTGTAGAGCCTGCCGGCGGCCGGCGCCACCTCCCCCCGGAAGAACATCAGCCAGTTGTCGAGGCTGTACCTCGCCTCCAGGATGTCCGGCCCCGTGACTATCGTGTCAGCGAAGCTTGAGAGCACGAGGAGCAGGTAGAGCAGCACCATGGGGAGCGAGGCGGCGCCGAGCACCGCCGCCAGCAGGTAGGCCCTCCTCGCGGACCTGAGCGTCTCTACGTCCCCCATCACCCTCTCGGCCGCCCGCGCCTCGGCGCGCGCCCTCCGGAGCGCGAGGCGGGCCACGGCTACACCTCACCCCGCGGCTCGGCCATCATCCTTCCGAAGCCCATGAGGCGGAGCGCTAGCACGCCGAGGCCGGCCCCGATCAGCACGAGGATCGTCGCGGCGGCCGCCGCGAGCCCCTGGTCGCTCTCACCGAGGGCGAACGCCTTGTTGAACACGTAGAGCGCCCAGTTGCTCCCCCAGAACTCGTCCACCGCCCCCCACTCCACCAGGAGGAATATGTGGGCGTACGTGGTCAGCAGGCTCAGCAGCTGCCACACCGTGACGTAGGTGATGTGCCACCTCAGCTGCGGGATGAGTATGTAGAGCACCAGGTGGAGCGTCGAGGCGCCGTCCACGCGCGCCGCCACGATCTGCTCGCGGGGGATGCTCCGCAGCGCCGCGTAGAACACCACCATGCCGAAGCTCACGCCGACGAGCCCGTTGACGACCACGAGTATCGCCCAGGCCCCGTAGGGCAGCAGGTCGGGGTCGTTGCCCCAGTTCACCGGCTCGTCGATCAGGCCCAGGCGCATGGCGATGCTGTTTAGGATGCCCTCCTCGCCGGGCAGGAAGAAGTAGTACCACATCAGGCTGTAGACCGCTATCGGCGTCATGCGGGGGAGCATCCAGAGGGTGCGGAAGCCGAGGGAGAGCTCGCGGCCGCTGAGGTCCATGAGGTACATGGTGAGCGCGAGCGCGAGCCCCCCGAGGACGTTGACCGCCAGCGTGACCACGGTGAACACGACTGTCGTCGCGACCACCTTCCCTATGTCGGGGTCGTACATGACCATGTGGAAGAGGCGCTCGTAGTTCTCGAGGGTCACCTGGCTCAGGTAGCCCCCCGCGATGTTCCAGTTGCGGAGCGGGGTGAAGCCGATGTATATGGAGAGGGCGAGGGGCACGACGTAGAACACAGCTATGAGCGTGAGTGCGGGCAGGAGGAAAAACAGGGCGGGGTTCACGCGCGGCCTCAACGCGCTCCCCCTCACGGGAAGCTCCAGCCCTCCGGGATCTCGCCGCGGATCTCGACAGCCTCCGCCAGGTCCGGGTCCGCCCTCACCTTCTGGATCAGGTACTCAACCGCCTCCGCCGGGTCCATCTCGCCCTTGAGCACCTTGTCGACGGCGTACTTGAAGAGGTCGGCGAGCTTCGGGTAGTCCTTGTGTATCGGCGTTAGCGTGGTGTACTCGAGCATCCTGCTGGCGTCGGCCAGGAACCTGACGTTTATCTCGTTGACGGTCGCCTTGACTATGTCCGCGATCGCCCTCTTCACCTCGTCCGAGAGCTCAACCTCGAGGTTGGCGAGCTTCTGCAGCCACCCGCGGTCGTACATCAGCTCGGTGCCCGACTTGGTCACCGGTATGTGGGCGCTGATGATGCTGTGTATGGCCACCAGGTCGGGGTCGCTAGCCTTGACCACCAGCAGGAAGGCCAGCATCTGGTAGACGTCCTTGAGCTCCTCGTACCTCGGGTTGTCCTTGCCCGCGTTGGCCGCGATGTACCAGACGAAGGGCTGGCTCAGCGTGACCGGCCTCATGCCGGGCTCGCCGGCGGGGAACAGCGTGTAGTAGAAGTACCTCTGGACCTCCTCGGCCGTGAGCGGCCTCTTCTCGCCCGTCCTCGGGTCGGTGTGGTAGGGCTTCGTCTGCCACTCGGTCCAGTGCCAGGTGCCGCCTATCCACACGAGCGTCTTGCCGTCGACGACTGCCGGGTGTATCTGCTTGGCCCAGTCCCAGTCCATCATGTCCTCGGGTATCAGGCCGTCCCTGGCCATCCTCCACTCCACGTAGAGCCACTTGTAGATGGCGGGCACGTCGAGCACCAGCTTGTCCTTCTCGGGGTCGTATAGGACGCCGCCGAACGCGTAGATGAACTGGATCAGGTCGGGGTGCGCCGTGCCCTTCCTGTGCAGCACGCCCCACTCGGCGCAGCCGGACTCCTTGGCGAGCCTGGCGTACTCGTAGACGTCCCTCCAGGTGAGCTCGCCGCGGGCCACGCGGTCGTAGAGGTCGGCGAGTATGTCGACGCCGGTGCGCTCCTTGACGCACTGGGCCACGTCGGTGCGCCAGTAGAGCGGCCTGGCCTCGGTGTCCTGCGGTATCGCGTAGAACCTGCCCTTGTACTTGACCGCCTCGAGGAGGCTCTCGTAGAAGTCCTTCATGAACTCGCTGTAGGCCTGGACGAACGGCGTGAGGTCGAGGATGTAGCCCTCCTCGGCGAACCTGGCCAGGTGCTTGAAGCTGTTGGCCATTATGTCCGGGTTGGCGCCGCGGGCGAACGCCGCGGCGAAGTCCTCGGCGAGCCGGTCGCCGCCGCCCCTCCTGTACATCTCCTCGACCACGATCCTAAAGTCGATGCCCCTCTCCTCGAGGATCCTGTTGAGGCGGTGGGCCGCCTCGACGATCGCGTACACCCTCATCACGCTGTTGGGGTCGCCGGCCCCCCAGACGGTGAACCTGACCTCCCTGATCC
>WAQM01000181.1 GCA_015520245.1 Pyrodictiaceae archaeon | reverse complement strand
CGGGTCTGCGGACCCAGATGACGGGGAGAGACCCGGAGGTCGGGGGTTCGAATCCCCCCGGGCCCACCACGTACCCCCTCTCGCGGGCCCGAATGCTTATAAGCGGCCCCGGGATGCGATCCCCAACCGGCCCTCGGCCGACCCCGACGGGGCGTCGGCCCCGAGGTACTAGCGCCTGCGGGGCAACGGCCGAGGGCACAACTCCTGGGGCTCAGCCCTCAGGGAAGCAGTCACCGCTCCTCTAGGTGTTGGTTCATCACTGCCGTGGCCGTGGCGCGTCGGCCCTGGCCACTCACGTCACCGCTCGGTCAAGGGTGTGTACTCCTCATCCGCCCGGCGGAGCCGCCGCCCGGGCCGCCTTAGTAGGCTTCGCTGGCCATCCGGTACTCGAGGTCCTCCGGGGCCTCGAGCCTGGAGTCAGGCTTGTCCAGCATGTTGGGGCAGCCGTCGCCCACCCTCACGGGCCTCCCTATCGAGGAGAGGAGGACGACGCGGCTCTCCACCTGCTGGGACACGACCTCGTACCCTGTGAGCTCGGCGAGCTTCCGCGCCACCTCCAGGACCTCGCTGTGGCGCGGCATGTCGTCGGGTCTGAGCCTCTGCCTGGACGCCCCGACGTACATGTAGGCCTTGACCTCAACGTAGGTGGGCTGCGCTAGCTCGATCATCTTCGCCCAGGCCCTGATGGCCGTGTCGTGCATGTTGAAGCTCCTGACGAGCGTTATCCTTATGGTCGTGGGGCTCGAGAACGAGGGCAGGATCTCGAGCGTTTTGAGCGTCAGCTCCCAGGCCCGCGGCACGAGCGGCCTGTCGAACTCGTTGTAGCTCCTCCTGTCCCAGGCCTCGATGCTCACGTACAGCTGTGTCGGCTCCTCCTCGAGGTTCGCGAGGACGTCCGGCCTGACCCCCCTCGTCACCAGGAACGTCGTGAGCCCCCGCTTGTGGTACTCCTTTATCAGCTCGCCCAGCCGCGGGTAGAGGACGGGCTCGCCGGTCAGGCTGATCGCCACGTGCTTCGGCCTCATCGCCTCCTCCAGCATCCTCCTGTCAACGCGCGGGTGCGCCTTGTAGCTCGCCACGAGCTCTCTGTGGGCCTCGATGCTGCCCTCGGCTATGAGCTCGGGGTCGTCAACCCATGGTACCCTCAGCTCGTCCCACTTGAGCGTGTCGGTGGGCCTCAGCCTCCAGCAGTGCAGGCAGGCGTTCCAGCACCAGAGGGCCATGGGGCTCATCTGGACGCAGCGGTGGCTGGCGATGCCGTAGAACTTGCACTTGTAGCAGAACCTCCTCTCGACGAGGGCTGCGTGGGTCCAGTGGCACTTCTTCACAACGCTGTGGCGGCCGACGATGATGTAGCCCTGCTTCTGGAGCACGCGGTAGACGGTCCTGTAGGGCTCGGGGAAGTCCTGTATCTTGAGCTTCCACCTCTTGCCCTTAACGGTCCTGAAGCCCGGTATGGGGCTAAGGGTTATGGTCCCCGACCCTCCCTGCGCTCTGGAGCTCTCGAGGCCGGAGCGCGCCTATTAAGCCTCACTATGAGCTCGTACAGCCGCCGCGGGTTCCGCGTGTACAGCCTCAACCTGCGCCCCCTCCCGTCCGCGATCTCGACGAACCTCCTCCTCTCGTCGACGCGCACGCTGTAGCCCTCAGGGAGGGGGAAGGCGACGGCGACGCCCAGCACGCCGGGCACCGCTATGCCCTTCTCCGTCACGACGTACCTCGACGGTATGAAGGGGGGCTGGGACTGCTGCCTGCGGCCCCCGGCGAGCTTCACGGCGAGCCTAGAGACGCCGAACAGCGCCTCGAAGACCAGCACCCAGTACAGGAACCGGGCCAGCCCCTCACTGCCGGTGAACCCCGCGAGCACGGCCACCAGCTGGTCGCGGACGGCCGAGATCGCCGCGAAGGCGGCTATGGCGGCGCCGAGGCCCACCAGGCTCGAGGCGAGCAGTCTGAGCTGCCCGCTTAGCTCCCGAGCGAGCTCCTCGTCCTGGACGGCCACGTCCATGGCCCTTGACTCCTCGAAGAGCCTACGAGCGCTGAGGACGTCGTCGAGCTTCGCGCCCCGGCCGAACCTGCGCTGGGCGACAGCGGTGAGCCAGGCCATCCCGAGGATGTAGGCGAGGATGACGACGAGGTAGAGGTGGGGTGCGTAGGTCAGCACCAAGGCGAAGAGGGCTATGGAGGCCTGGCTGGCGACCAGCAGCCTCAGCTGCTCCCCCACCGGCCCGCACCAGGAGCTGGCGCGGAGCATGCGACTCTATAAAAGGGTAGGCGGCCCCGCTCGCCCCGGGCCGAGGCCGCCACATGCGGGAGCAGCTGCTCGTGCTGAGAGCGGAGATAACGAGGATAAAGAGGAGGCTGGAGGCGGTGGCGGTGGCCGGGAGCTACGAGGAGCTGAGGGCGCTAGCCGAGAGGATAATCGTTGTCGAGGTGAGGGCGATGGACGAGGGCGTGTACGAGGACATCGAGGAGGAGCTCTACGAGCTCAAGCGAATGCTGGCGCGGCTGAGCACGGCCTACCGGCTCGCCTACATGGGTAGGGCTAAAGCACGCCCCAGGTGGGGCCAGCGCAGGTGACGCCCCGTGGCCGGGTGCGGCGGCTACTACGGCCTCAGGGCCGAGGAGGTGGGCAACTTCATACGCGTCATGGTCGACGAGCTGCGCGCCAACCCCCTCCTTAACATAGACAACCTAGCCTACGTGGGTATGGTGGTGTCGGCGATCGGCCACGTGAAGCGCGATAACGTGCTGAAGATCCTGGGCGACCTGCTGAGCGAGGCGCCCGACAAGCTTAGGCCCATACTGTCGCTGCGCTACACCCTCGTGGGGACCATAGGCGAGCTCCAGGTTACCCTCAACAAGCTAGCGGAGGAGGCGTTCAACGAGCTCCTCTCGATCCTGGAGGAGGTGGCCGACGCCCTCTCGTCGGACCGGCCGGCCAGGGAGAGGCTGGCCGACCTGGCCGGCAAGCTCTACGATCTGCTCGTGATCCGGCTCCCCGCGGTAAGCCTTACAGCGGCCGGGGCCGAGGCGGAGTAGCGACCGCCCGGGGTGACGAGGAAGCCGGGCCCGAGGCCCGGTGAGCGCGAACCCCACGCCGAGCGCCGGCGCTGAGGAGGGCGTCCTAGTGCGAGGGCCCGTGAAGAGTCGAGCTGAGCGCTGACCCTCAGCGGAGTCGGGCTCCGATCATCCCCGCGGTCCCCTAGGCCTGCGCGCCTCGTCATCGGCCGAACGAAACGCTAAAACCCGCCCGCGCCCGGCTGCACGCTACGGTGCCGCCGTAGCTCAGCCCGGCAGAGCGCCGGCCTCGTAAGCGCGGCCGGGAGAGCCGGTGGTCGCGGGTTCAAATCCCGCCGGCGGCTCCACTCCTCCCCTCCGATACCGCGGGGGGCTCGGCTACCCCAGGGCGCGCTCACGGCTCGCCCTGGCATGACTCTCCTCACCGCCCCGCCACCAGCCCCCCGGGCTAGCCTCTAAGCTCTCTCGCGGCGACCGCAGGGTGCCCGGAGGGTGGCCTTGGCTAAGGGGCACCCGTGGATCCCGGCCTGGAACGAGCGTGACCGCAAGGAGATGCTCGAGCGCATAGGCATCAAGGACCCCATGGAGCTCTACCGCGACGTGCCGAGGGAGCTCGTGCTAGAGAGGCCGCCCGACGTAGGCTACGGCAGGATGCTGTCCGAGTGGGAGCTGCAGCTGCTCTTCGAGAAGCACATGTCCGGCGTGAGGGTGTTCGTGGACCCGCCCCCCTTCATGGGGGGCGGCGTGTGCCCCCACTTCGTCCCGGCTGCGGTCCGCTACATAGTCTCGAGGCTCGAGTTCCTCACGGCCTACACGCCCTACCAGCCCGAGATCAACCAGGGCCTTCTCCAGGCGCTCTACGAGTACCAGAGCTTGATGGCCGAGCTGACCGGGATGGACGTGGTTAACGCGTCGATGTACGACGGTAGCACGGCGGTGGCCGAGGCGGCGCTGATGGCCGTGAGGGTCACGCGGCGCAGGAGGATCCTCGTGCCGTCGACGATGAACCCGGAGCACCTCGAGGTGCTCCGCACCTGGCTCTACGGCAAGGGCGTCAGGGTGGAGCGGGTTGGCTTCGATCGCGAGACCGGGAGCATAGACGTGGGCGACCTGGAGCGCAAGCTCTCGAGCAACGACGTGGCTGCCGTGTATGTCGAGGTGCCGAGCTACCTGGGTTTCATAGACCGCGAGGCCTTCGGCCTAGCGGACCTCGTGCACAAGCACGGCGCCCTCTACGTGGTGGGGGTCGAGCCGCTCAGCCTCGCCCTCCTCAAGCCCCCTGGCGAGTACGGCGCCGACGTGGTCGTGGGCGAGGGCCAGCCGCTGGGCCTCGGCATGAACTACGGGGGCCCGCTGCTCGGCATCTTCGGCGTCAGGTGGGATAGAAAGCTCGTCCGCCAGCTGCCGGGCCGCCTGATAGGCCTCACCAGGACGGTCGACGGCAGGTCTCACGGCTTCATGATGGTGCTGCAGACGAGGGAGCAGCACATAAAGAGGGAGAAGGCGACGTCAAACATAACGACCAACGAGGCGCTCATGGCAGTGGCCGCGGCGGCATACGTGGCCCTGCTGGGCAGGTCCGGCCTCCGGGAGCTGGCGCGCATGATCTGGCTCAAGAGCCACTACGCCGCGAGGAGGCTGTCGGAGCTGGACGGGGTTAGGGCGCCCGCCTTCGACCAGGAGTTCTTCAAGGAGTTCGTGGCGGTGTTCCCCCGCAGCTACCGCGAGATCCACAGGCACCTTCTGTCGCGCGGCGTCCTCGGGGGCCTACCGCTCGACGGGCGCTTCGACTTCCTCCGCAACGCCGCGCTCTTCTGTGTAACCGAGCTCCACAGCCGTAGGCACATAGACCTCCTGGTCGAGCTCGTGGGTGAGGCCCTTGGAGTGGCGTCAAGCTAGGTGGCCCGAGCCCGTCATACTCGAGTACCCGGACACGGGGCGCGGTGTGCTGGTGCCCTACGCGCACGAGGCCGCGGAGCTGGAGAGGCTCGTGGGGAGGCCCGAGGACAGGCTCGCCGGCCTGCTGAGGGAGGAGCTACGCATACCGGACCTCAGCGAGGTGGACGTGGTCAGACACTTCGTGAGGCTCTCGCAGATGAGCTACGGAGTCGACGTGGGCCCGGTGCCGCTTGGCTCGTGCACGATGAAGTACAACCCCAAGATAAACGAGCTTCTGGCGTCCGACGTCAGGCTATCGATGCTCCACCCGTACCAGGACGAGGAGACCGTGCAGGGGCTCCTCGAGATGCTGTACAAGCTGGAGCGCTGGCTGGCCGAGCTCACGGGGATGGACAGGTGCAGCCTGCAGCCCCCGGCCGGCGCGGCCGGCGAGCTCGCGGGGGCGCTGATGATAGCCAAGTACCACCGCGACCGGGGGCAGGCCCAGCGCGACGAGATGCTCGTCCCCGACTCGGCGCACGGGACCAACCCCGCGAGCGCGGCCATGGCGGGCTTCAAGGTCGTGAAGATACCGACGTCGGAGCGGGGTACGGTGGACCTTGAGGCGCTCAGGGCGGCGGTCGGGCCGCGCACCGCGGGGCTGATGCTGACCAATCCGAACACGCTCGGGGTGTTCGAGGACAGGATACTCGAGATCGCCGACGTCGTGCACTCGGCCGGCGGCCTCCTGTACTACGACGGCGCGAACCTGAACGGCATCATGGGCATCGTCAGGCCGGGCGACATGGGGTTCGACATAGTCCACCTGAACATCCACAAGACCTTCTCGGCGCCTCACGGGGGCGGCGGCCCCGGCGCGGGCGTCGTGTGCGCCAAGGGCGAGCTCGTGGACTACCTGCCGCGCCCGCTCATCGAGTACGACGGCAGGCGCTACTACTGGGACTACCGGTGCGAGAGGTGCATAGGCAGGGTCAGGGCCTTCTACGGCAACGTGATCCCGCTGATCAAGGCCTACCTGTACATAGCAGCCCTAGGCCCCGAGGGCCTCCGCGAGGCCGCGGTCCAGAGCGTGATAAACACGAAATACTTCATAGCCCTCATGAGGGGCGTGA
>WAQM01000180.1 GCA_015520245.1 Pyrodictiaceae archaeon | reverse complement strand
CTTCGCGCGCCAGATACTGGGCATCCACGAGCCCCTCGCCCCCCTCGGCACCCTCTTCGAGGACACGGCCCTCATCTTCCTCGACGGGGTCATAGTCGAGCTCATGCACAGGCTGGGCAAGAGCGAGTCGGACCTCAAGGCCAGGCACGCCAACATCGAGCTATAGCCCGAGAGCCGCGGCCGCCATGGGGGCCGCTAGGAGGCCCCTCCCCGGCGACCTGCGGCCCGGCAGGGTCGTGCGCGTCTTCGACCCCTGGCGCAGCCCCCTCTGCACCTGCCCGCCCAAGTACTCGCTCCAGCCCTACACGGGCTGCAGCCACTTCTGCCAGTACTGCTACGCCACCTCCTACATCGGCCGGCGGCCGAGCACGCTGAAGAGGGGCTACGTCGAGAGGCTCCTCTACGACCTCAGGCACGTGGTCAACCCGCGCTACCACATCGACATCTCCACGAGCAGCGACCCCTACCCTCCCGAGGAGAGGGTGCACGGCATAACCAGGCTCACCCTGGGGTACCTGGTCAAGTACGGGCTGAGGGCGCTCATAGTGACCAAGAGCAGCCTCGTGGTGCGGGACGCCGACATAATAAGCCGGGGCAACATCGCGGTGACCATGACGGTCACCACGATGGACCGCGGCCTCGCCGCCAAGCTCGAGCCGGGGGCCTCGCCGCCCCGCGACCGCATCGAGGCGCTGAGGAGGCTGAGCGAGCGCGGGATCCCGGTGGGCCTCAGGCTCGACCCCGTGATACCCTACGTGAACGACGACGTTCACAGCATCAGGGAGGTCCTAGAGGCAGCGTACGAGGCTGGCGTGAGGTTCGTCGTGACCTCGACGTACAAGGCGAGGCCCGACAACATCAAGAGGATGGCCGAGGCGTTCCCTGAGCTCGCTGGGAAGCTGAGGAGGCTCTACGTCTCGGAGGGGGACTGGATGCACGGGTACTGGTACCTTAGGTCGGGCCTCCGCAGGAGGCTTATGGAGCTCGTCTACCGCGAAGCGAGGAGGCTGGGCATGCAGTTCGCCACGTGTCGGGAGGGCTTCAGCGACATGATGAGGGCGCCGAGCTGCGATGGCTCCCACCTCATACCCCGGCGGGGCGCCCGAGCACGGAGCGGGTGACGGAGGCCAGCCTGGCCCTCACGGCCGCGGCGCGCTCCTCAACCTCGCCGCGCCGCCCGGCGCAGTCCACGCACGCCCTTATGCCGGGCTTGACCTCGACTGAGCACTCGTCGCACACGACCCTGCCGCACGCCGTGCACGAGGTCAGGGCCAGCCTGCGGCCGCAGACCGCGCAGAGCGGGCGGCACCCCGTCACTCCTCCTCCCCGACCTCCTCCTCTTCCTCCACCTCGCCCTCGACCTCCTCCTCGCCCGAGACCTTAAGCTCCCTGAACAGCCTGGCGACTATGGAGGCTGCCTCGCCCGCGTAGCTGGCGTTCGGGGCGTAGAACCGCGCCACGTAGTCGTCGCCGTGGGGCTCTATAAGCACCGTGAAGCTCGCGGGGATGGTCTTGAGCAGGCGGGAGGCGAACCTGCTGACCTTGGTCGCCGGGACTACGACCTCGTACACCTTCTCGAGCCCGTCGAGGTCCACGCGCTCGACGCTCTCGGCCACAAGGCCGTAGGGCGCCGACACCCTCCTCTGCCTGCGCCTCCTGCCCCCGGCTGCCTGGGGCTCGGGCGCCTCCTTGAGCTTCAGCCACACGCTGCCGTAGCTAAGGTAGACCGGCATGGGGCTACCCCTTGGAGCTGCGGACGACTCCTAGTTTGTCGCCGATGACCCCGCGCCGGACCAGGTTCTCGTAAGTACGCCAAATCCTCTTAATGGTTACGTGCCTTACCTCGTAGCCCTTCGACCTGAGCAGTCTGAGCACGTAATCGGGGAACTCGTCGGGATGGCCCTCGAAGGTCCTCGCCGCCTCGGCCACGGCCTCGGCCACGTCGCGTGACGAGGGGTAGGGCTTCTTACGCCTGGGCGCTCCCGCCCTCAGCTCCCTCTCCGCCTCCTCTATCTCGCGCAGGACGTCCTCTGGCACGACCTCCGAGTAGTCGAGCTCCTCCCCCATCACTCGAGCACCCGCACCGAGATGACCAGCCTGCGCCTCAGCCTGCCCCGCGAGGTGACCCCTACGTCCTCGCCCGAGTAGCGGATCTTGAGCTTAGCGTACTTACGCAGCTCCCTCAGCAGCCTGGAGGCCGCGCTCCGGTCCTCGAGCAGTATGTCCACCCCGCCGTCCCGCTCCACCACGTCCACCACCTTGGCCGAGAGCTCGTCAAGCTTCTCAGCGAGCTTGCGGGCGGCCTCGGGCGGCAGCCTGCCCCTGAGCTGCACTACGACGTTGTAGTCGCCTCCCCGCGCCATGTGGCAGCTCGGGCAGATCGAGGGGTTGGCGCGGACCTCAACCGTGTACTCCTGCTCGGCTGCCACGCCCCCCTCCAGCTCCACGCGGTAGCGGGCCCTCACCACGGTTCTCCACGACGGTACGGTGACCGGCTTCAGCTCAACCAGCTCGTACCCCCGCACCTCGGGCCGGCACGGCTTAACGCTCGACAGCGCGCGCCGAGCGTACTCGATTACCGCCTCGCCCAGCTCGCCGCCCTCCACCCAGCGGTAGCCCAGCCTCAGCGCGCCGCAGAACCTGCAGTAGTCGAAGCTCACGGTCCCCGGCACGCACAGCAGCTTGTTCAGCTTCACGAAGCACTCGAGGCATAGGCTCCCGATGAACGGCGTCCTACCGTCGTCGTGGCGGCCGCAGTAGGCGCAGAACCTCGCTGGCAAGGCGCTACCGCCCTATACCCTCCCGCAGCGGGGTACGCAGGGGGAGGTGATGAAGTGTACCCGGGCCGACCGGTGCGGTATCCTAGTCCAGCTGACGCCCCCGCGATGATGTGCTACGCCAGCGTCTCGAGCGGTCACCGCGGTGAAGAGAGCTCGCCCAGCTGAGCACGCGCCCGACCCCCTATCAACCCCTGGATGGGGCTATGGGTGGGCCGGGCTGCCACGCCTTGAGCGAGGCGCTGGCGGACGCGGCTCACCACGTCAGCCACGTGAGCCTTGCTGCGGAGGAGGAGGGCAGCTGCGCCCTCGACCTGCCGTGCGTGAGGGCGGCCGTGGAGTTCCTCGCTGAAGCCATACCCATCGTCCGCCTGGCCAGCCCGGAGGCGGCGCGCGAGCTAGCTGAGCAGCTGGCCCTCATAGTCTTCGAGTGGCTTAAGCGGCTCGACCTGGACTACGTCGAGGGCATGGCCTACTACTCCTCGCTAAAGGCGTTGGGGCCGGCCGACGCGGTAGCCAAGCTGGGCCCTGAGAAGGTCGCCGAGCTCGTCGAGCTGATAGGCGCCCCGCGCTGCGACCGGGAGGCGGTCGCCGACGCCCTGTACGCGACCCTCGATGCCGTGGGGGCTAGCGACGAGGCGCTGAGCTACTTCGCCAGGCTGATGGCGACGGCCAGCTGCGAGGCCCTAAAGAGGGCCGTCGCCCTAGTCCTCTTCACCCCGCCGACAGGCCCCAATGGGTAGTGTTACCAGGGTGGGTGAGGGAAGGCCGGGCCCGGCCTAACAGTACGATAGGGCGGCCCTTGGAGCAGCCCAGCCTCCTGAGGCGGCTCGTGGAGAGAGTCGCGGAGGTCGCGATAAGGAGGGCCCTGGGCTACGCCGCTGCCGCGGACGTATCGCTACCGGGCGTCGACGTCGATGAGCTGATCGGGGCCCTGGCCCCGAGGCTCGCCTCCTTTGACGGCGTGAGCTACCGCTGCGCCCTCTGCGGCCGCGGCCCCTTCACGCGGAGGGGCCTCTACCTCCACATGAAGAGGGTGCACCTGGAGCACGTTAGGGAGCTCGTGGAGGCCGAGCTTAGGCGCAGGATCTTCGGCGGGCTCCCCAGGGGCTGAGGGTCAGGAGGGGCGGAGCGCGCTCACCCGGTCGCCTTTGGAGTCAGTCATCATCCCTCGCGCCGCCTCCCTGCGCGGCGGCGCTTTTGCCTTTTACGTGCCTGCTCCTGCAGCCTCCTGAGCTCCTCCAGGTGCTCCTCAACCTCCCGCCTCGTGATAACCCGCAGCCCCTCCTCCGTGTCCAGCATCACGATGTCCACCGACTCGGGCAGCTCGACCCTCCCGTGGTAGACGTAGACGTCCTCGGCCACGTCGAACCACTTGACGCCCTCCGGGCCCCCGACGCCGATGCGGAACAGCCTGGCGGGCCTCGGGAACAACATCGTCACCGCCCTATGGCCCGTCTGCTTCGTGAGCGTCGCGGCCGCGATCTCCCCCGTCTTGAGGTACGCCCTCACCTCGACGACCATGGGCTCGCCCCCGCGGTACCGCTCGACGACATTCACCAGTATGTCGTAGACGCGATCGACGGCGTCGGAGGGGGTCACCGCGCTGAGTTCCAGCGGCTCTATCCTGACGAGCCTTAGGACCTCGAGCGTCAGCGGCCCCAACCTCCTGAGCTCGGGTTTATAGTACCTCACCTCAAGCTGGGTCACACCGGGCACCCGGGCCCGTGATGTAAACAGCCTATGGCGGGTCTGAGCCGTGATGCCTTCAGCCGGGCACCGAGGCCCGCCTACCTCTTGTACCCGATCCTACGCAGGAACTCCCTCCTCTCGGCTATGTCGTCGTCGCTCTCGATGCCCACCGGCGGGAAGCCGTCCACGACCCCGAGGAGGGCGCGGCCCTGCTTGGTCTCGGCCACGATCACCTGGAGCGGGTTGCCGGTCGCCGCGTAAACCGTCACCACCTCCTGCACCTGCTTGATCGCGTTGAGCACGTTTATCGGCCACGCGTTCCTTATGTAGGCGACGAAGAGGTGGCCCACGCCGATCTTGAGCACGACCTCCGCGGCCAGCTTCCTCAGCTCCTCGTCGTTACCCTCGTGCCTCACCAGTCTCTTGCCCGTCGCCTCGGCGAACGCGACGCCGAACCTTATCGTGGGCGCGCTGGTCACCAGCGCCTCGTACAGGTCCTCCACGGTCTTGATGAAGTGGGCCTGACCTATAATCACGTTGGTGCCCTCGGGCACGGGGACGTCTATCACCTTTATCGTTACCTCGGTCAAGCCTCACCACCCGCCGAGGGCAGGACCTTGATCCTCGCCTTACACTCGTCGGCGCCGTATATTAGCTCTATCACGATGCGGGGGTAGCGGCCCCTCAGCCCGACGAAGGCCAGCCTCCCGCTCGACTTCAGCTCCTCGACGAGCGACTCCGGGTCCACGCCCTGGCTCTCCAGCTGCTTCCTCACCTCGTCGTCGATCAGCACCTCGACGTCCGTGACCCTCATCCTCATGCGGTACCTGTTCAGCCTGGGCATCGAGAGGGGGAGCACGTAGTAGCCCTCGACGCCGCGCTCGCGCTGGGGCCTCTCGACGGCCACGACGATGGTGTCGCCACCGTCTATCCCCTCGCCCCGCCTGATCTCGATGTAGGCCACGTCGTCGTGAATGATCCTCGCCGTAAGGCCGGGCTGCACGCGGGCTCCCAGTGGGCACGGTGTGCAGCCCCAACCAACTTATATCACGCTGCTGCGGCTGGGCCGCCGCTGGAGGCGACGGCTATGGCCAGGAAGGTCGACTTCCTCCGTCACATAGTCAACAGGGTGCTGGCGGAGTCGAGGCTCTCGCCGCAGCTGATAGACGACGTGCGCAAGAGGATCGGGTACGCTGAGGAGCGCTACAAGTTCAGCGCGTTCGGGGGCGACGTGAGGAGGCTGGCGGACTTCCTCAGGAGCAGGGAGTTCGACGAGCTGATAACCGTGTTCAAGTCCGGCAACGCGCTCGACAAGCTGTACGAGATACTCAAGATAGCCAGGCAGAAGTACAGCGACATCGGCGAGCTAGTGGCCGCGATCGACGAGGCAATCGCCAAGGTGGAGAGGCAGCTGAAGGGCGGCCGGGGCGAGCAGGGGGGCCCCGGCTAGGCGATGAGCTTGAGCGCCAGGTAGAGCGGCGTGTGCGGGGGGAGCCGCCCGCTGAGCCACCTGAGGACCCAGCCGCGCCCCGCCCGCCTCAGGACGCGGTAGGCGCGGCGCCCCAGCAGGGGCGCGGTGGCGAGGATGATGTTGTGC
>WAQM01000179.1 GCA_015520245.1 Pyrodictiaceae archaeon | reverse complement strand
CTATGAGCCCCACCACCTCGCCCTCCTCCACGGTGAACGAGACGTCGCGGACCCCCCAGACGCCGCCCGGGAACCGCTTGGCCAGCCGCTCCACGACGAGCAGGGGCACGCGCCTCCCCAGTGGGGCCCGGGCGCGCGAGGAAAAGAGGGGACGGCCTAGCGCTCGGCGCCCGCCACGGCACTGTAGGCGCTGCGGACGCAGCGCTCGGGGCCCCCGAGGAGCCTCAGCAGCGGCGGGCACGACGGCCTCACGAGGACGGTGCGCCCCCGCGGCGCCGCGCCGGCCCTGGCCAGCTCCCTGGAGTCGACGACCACGGCGGTCGAGCAGCTCAGCCCCAGCGCCTCGGCCATTGTGCACACCCTGGCGTCGCCGCCCAGGACGAGGACGCCGCGCGCCCCCAGCCTCTTGGCCTCGACGACGTCGAGGGGGCCGGCGCCCCGCTCCAGGACCGCGTAGCTGACGGCGCAGCCGTCGGCGGCGAGCCTCTGGGCGACCTCCAGGGGCGCCGCGGCCGACGAGGCCAGGCCGAGCCTGCAGGCCGCCTTCGCCAGCCTCTCGTCGTCGACGTAGAGCAGCACGCTCCGGCCCTCGTCACGAGCCGCGGGGCTTTTCAGCGGCGTATCGCAGGGCTAAAAGCGTTGCCCTCTACCCCCCCTCCGCGGCCGGGCAGCGGTCAGGCGGGAACGAGGCCAGGACCCTGCAGGCTATGGCGGTGACGCTGCAGAGGCCGCACTCGAGCCTCTCACCGAACCTCACGATCCTGGGCCTCAGCCCGCGCTCCTCCAGGCTGCGCGCGAGCCACTCCTCGCTCGCCCACTGGTCGGGCCCGAGGACCACGACGTCGGGCCTCAGCCTCTCCAGCGGCCTCAGCACGTCCTCCTCGTCGCCGAGCACGGCCTCGTGGACGTACCTGACGGCCCTGACCACCTCGAGCCTCTGCCGCTCGGGGACTATCGGCTCGCGGCCCTTGAACCTCCTCACGTTGCTGTCGCGCGCCACGATCGCGTAGACGCGGCCCAGGCCGTACGCGTAGCGGAGCAGGGCCACGTGGCCCGGGTGCAGGATGTCGAAGGTCCCCGCCACCACGACGCGGGGCCTCGCGAGGAGCCTGCTCAGCGGCTCCCACTCGAAGCTGGCGAGCCCCAGCCAGCGCAGGGCGTCGATCAGCCCCTCCGCGTAGGCGACTGCCGCCAGCGCGGTCTCGAGGTCGCCGCGCTCCATGTAGTACCTCGCGTCGCTGAGGTAGGCGCGGGCCAGCTCGACCACCCTCCTGGCGGGGGCGGGTAGCCCGTCCCCCAGCCTCGCCAGCGCCAGCTCGACGTTCTCGACGTAGGCCTCGACGCGGCGCCGCAGGTCGAGCCTCAAGGGGGCCCACCGTCACACCGAGCCGAGGGACTCCAGGTAGTCGAGGTCCGCCCACACGGCGCCCTCTTCAGCCTCCCGCCACGCCGCCTCGAGGGCCTCCTCGAGGGCGCGGAGCGGGTGGAGGCCCCCCTCCACCACGAGCCTGTGGAGCCTGCGGTAGTGCTCACGCCTCTCCCACACGTACTGCTCGTAGAGGCGCGCCGGCACCCTCAGCGGCGGCCCCCGGCCCAGCCCCGGGCACGCCGCGTCCACAACGGCCTCCCCGCCCCCGAGCCTCTCGACGAGCACCGGGTACAGCCTGCACCTCATGGGCCTCGCCGGGTAGGCGACGCACACCGTCTCCCCCGTCACCTTCGTGTGTAGGAGGAGGCACCTGCCGGCCCCGTCGCCCCTCAGGCTGAGGAAGGGCAGCACGTCGGCGACTATCACGCGCACGTAGCGGGCCAGGAACTCCCTCCAGCCGAGCCCCAGGAACCTGGCCATCCTGACCGCGTCGAACACTGTGAGCGCGACGTTCGGGCCGGTGCCGCAGCAGAGGTCGCAGCGCACGCAGGCGAACCTCAGGCCGGTGGGCTCACGCAGCCTAACCGTAAAGTACCTCCCCACCGCCCGCCCCCGCGGGAGGCGGTCGGTGCGCCCCCGGAGAGAGGTTTGAGGCCCGCCGCGCCGGGTGCCCGGGTTGCCCTCCGGCCCGCGGGCGCTGTCGCACGCCGTGGCCGCAGCGCTCGTAGCCGCGGTGGCCTCCTACCTCGCCGGCCTCGTAGCGCACGTGCAGCAGGCGGCGCCCTCGGCGCAGTGCAGGCTCCTGCCCCTCAAGGCCATCATATACGTCGATACCGAGAGGGGCTGCGGGGTCGGCGTCGCCTACGTCGCCGTCCCCGGGGGCCAGCCGTGCGCCTGGATAGAGGTGGACTACGTCCAGATCGCCGGGGTCGCCCGCGCCTCCCCCTCGCCGCTCGTCAGGGACGCGAACGTCCTCGAGCCGGGCGGCACCTACTACG
>WAQM01000178.1 GCA_015520245.1 Pyrodictiaceae archaeon | reverse complement strand
GGGCACCAGGACCACGCTCGTCATGCCCGCGCGGCGGAACACCTCTAGCGTGTACGGCACCTCCCAGTGGTTCTTGGGGTTGGCCCGCGGCGTCACGCCGTCGAAGCTGAGGTAGACGGTGTTCACGCCAGCCTCGCGCAGCTTGCGCGCGTACTCGACCGCGTACTCGGGACCCCTCTCGAACCAGAGCTGGGCGAACTTGATGCCGTGCGTGTTGAGCTGGACGTGCCTGACCCCCTCCTCCTTCAGCAGCTTGACTATCTCGACCAGGTCGTCCCGGAGAGTGGGCTCGCCCCCCGTCAGCTGGACGGCCATTACCTTGCCCTGCTTCTTAAGCTGCCTGATCATGAACCTTATCTGCTCGAGGGTGGGCTCATAGACGTAGCCCGCCCTCTCGGCGTAGAAGAAGCAGTACCAGCAGCTCAGGTCGCAGCGGTTGGTCACCACCAGGTTCGCGAGGGCGGTGTGGTTCTTGTGCCTGGGGCAGAGCCCGCAGTTGAAGGGGCACGGCGCGGCCATGCTGACGTACGGTCTGGCTCCGAGCCCCTCCTCCTCGTACCTCATGAAGCGGTAGTACATCTTGGCGTCGCCGTAGTACAGCTCCTCCACCTCGCCGTGCTCGGGGCAGACCTTCCTGATCCATATCGCGCCCGAGCGCTCGAAGATCACGGCCGGCAGGAGCCTGTAGCAGGCTGGGCACAGGCTGGAGGTGTAGCTGACCAGCTTCTCGCCACGGCGGAGGGGGGGCAGCGGGCCGCCGACGCGCACGCGCTTGCCGGCGATCTCCACGGTGCGGCTCCGCTCATCGAACCTGGCGGGGGCCGGCATGACGGGCTCGCGGCCGGCACCGTCGGCGCGCGCTGCCGCGGAGGCCATGACCTCCTACCACCTGGCCTTCACCCACCCGGCGCCCCAGGCCGACTAAAAAGCTGATTGGTGCTGGCAACGCAGCCTAGTCTAAACCTTCACGCGGCGCCTGAGGCGGGCTGGCAGGCGTACCCCTCGACCGAGAAGTAGCGGGCGAGGTCGGGCCCCAGTTTGGAGGCCACGTCCCGGTCGCTCGTGTAGGGCCTCAGGCCCACAACCTTGGCGGCGAGCGCGGGGCCGAGGAGCTTCGAGAGCACGGAGTAGGGTGTGCGGTTAGGGTCCAGGGGGACGGGGAGCGCCCTGACGCTGCGGCCCGTGTAGCCGTAGACGGCGACGTCAATGACGAGGGGGCGGGGGAGCCTGCAGGGCAGCTCGGCGACCAGGGGGTACGTGCCGGCCTGGCGGGCGACGGTCATGCCGGAGCGCGGGTCGTAGCCCTCCACGTAGAGGAACCTGATCACCGAGCCCGGCGGCAGCATGCGGGCCAGGAAGGCCCTCGAGAGCCTCATCGCCTGCTCCTTGAACCAGCGGGCGAGCCTGCGGTGCCTATCTAGGAACTTGGTCCCGTACCTCCACATCTCCGTGCCGGGGAGCACGAGCACCTGCCTCACGTTTATCCTGCGCACGAGCAGGCCCTCGCGGTAGATCCTCTCCAGGAACTCCAGGTTGAGCTTGTAGGTGTCCCTGCTCTCGCCAATAAGCCCGAGGACGAAGTTTATCCCCGGCAGCAGCTCGGGGAGCCCGTTGTAGCCCCTCGCGGCACCCACGCGGTTGACGATGCGCACCGCCTCGAGGGCCTCCTCGGGGCCCACCTTGAGGTTGTTCTTCTCGACCACCGCGGGGTCCGCGGTTTCCACGCCCATTGCGGCCACGTCGCCCGGCGTGTGGTAGCGCACTATCACCTTGAGGGCCTCAAGGGACTCGCGCGGGTGGTGGGCT
The DNA here is from genome assembly GCA_015520245.1 of Pyrodictiaceae archaeon. GTDB lineage: Archaea > Thermoproteota > Thermoprotei_A > Sulfolobales > Pyrodictiaceae > WAQM01. Next base: position 5,765 of record WAQM01000178.1, on the reverse strand, counting down.
ATGGTCCCCGGGTTGACGTTGTCGATGTGCAGCGTGTGGAGGCCTGGAGCGGCGGCCCTGATGCCATAGAAGAGCCTCTCCAGCGCCTCGGGGTTGGGGCGTGGCCACTCGGTCGAGTCGAGCTCGGGCGAGCCGTAGACCAGTATGTCGGCCTGGCGGCCGAGCCTGAAGTGGCGCACGCCAGCGCGGTACAGCGCCTCGACCTCGCGCACTATGGACTCCGGCGGGCGGCACCAGGGGCGCCCGTAGAGCTTGGTCACGCAGAAGCTGCAACCGCCTACGATCCAGCGGGGGCAGCCGCGGAACGTCTCGATCTCAGCCACTAGGTTGTAACCATGGTTAGGGTGCTGCTCGACTATGCGCGCCCCCCTCACGGCGAACTCGTCGAGGAGCCTCCTCTCGCGCTCCTCGACCAGGCGGGCCCACGTCGGCGCGCGCTCCGGCCCTTCCAGCGCCAGGTGGTACGCGTAGGCCTCGGGCTCCCCCGTCACGATGGCGTCGAAGCTGCTCCTGACCTCGCGGGGCAGCGCCGCGACGGTGCCCCCCTCGTTGCCTATGCCCCACCTAGCGGCGGCACCGACCAGGACCTTGAACGGCCTGGTCACGGCGGCGAACCAGGTCTTGAGCTCCTCCAGCGTTATCGGCGAGCCGCCCAGGTAGCGGCCGGGTACGACGGCGCCCGCTATCACGAACACCACGTCGTAGCCGTTGGCCCGCTCGATGAACCTATGAGGGTCGGCGCGTGCCTCGTCGACGGTGACGTAGTCAACCCTTACGCCCTTATCGACGGTCCACAGCGCGCCCGCGATGTACCGCGGGTACACGTCGATGTAGGGGGGTACCCCGAGCCCCGCCGGCTCGTCGGTGTAGCCGTCTACTATTAGCACCCGGCTTATCATGGACCCTCACGCGGCGGCGCCGGCGGCCCGGGTGCTGGGGCGTGGGGCGTCGATACCCTATAATAGTTGCAATGGACGGGGTGGGGCTGGAGCGGGCCGAGAAGCTGGCCGAGGAGCTCTGCGGGCTCGTCGAGGGCTTCAAGGTGGGCCTACCCCTCCTCCTGGAGCATGGCGCGGCGCGGGTCGCCGCCGCGCTCCGCCCGAGGTGTGGTGATGCCATGTGGATAGCCGACGTGAAGGGCGCGGACGTCTCCCACGTGCTGGCGTCGGTGGCCCGTAGGCTTCTGGGCGGCTTCGATTATGTGATAGCCCACGCGTTCGTGGGGGTTGAGGGGGCCCTCGAGGCGCTAGATCCGCGCAGGACCATACTCGTGCTAAGCATGAGCCATCCCGGCGCCCGCGAGGTGATCGAGAGGGCGCTAGCCCCCCTCCTCGACGTGGTGGTGCGGTTCGGGCCTTGGGGCGTCGTCGTGCCGGCTACGCGGCCCGAGATCGTGAGGTGGGCCCGGAGGCTGCTAGGCGGTGACGTCAAGCTGCTAGCGCCGGGGGTGGGGCCTCAGGGGGCGCGGCCGGGCGACGCCCTCTGCGCGGGCGCGGACTACGAGGTGGTCGGCCGTCTGATCGTGGAGGCGCCGGACGCACGCGCGGCGGCCGAGCGTGTGGGCGAGGAGCAGCGGAGGGCGGTGTCGAGGTGCAGGGCGAGGCCTGCTGGCTAGCGAGGGAATTGCTCGAAGCCGGAGCGCTGGCCTTCGGCGAGTTCGTGCTTAGCTCGGGGTTGAGGAGCCGCGTGTACGTCGACCTGCGGCGCCTCCTGTCGAGGCCCGGCGCCGTGCGCAGGCTAGCCGTGGAGCTCGCAGGGGCGGTGCTGGCGCTAGGCGCCGACTCGGTAGCGGGGGTTGCCACGGCTGGCATCCCGTGGGCCACCCTCGCGGCCTACGTGCTCGGGCTGCCCGCGGCCTACGTGAGGGCGGAGAGGAAGCGCCACGGCACCTCCAGGCTGGTCGAGGGCTCCGTGGCCGGGAGGGTGGTGGTAGTGGATGACGTCGCCACGACGGGGAGCAGCCTGGCGGCGGCCGTCGAGGCGCTGCGGGGCGAGGGCGCGTCCGTGGCCGCCGCCCTGGTCGTGGTCGACCGCTGCCAGGGCGCCTACGCGCGGCTCAGAAGCCTGGGGGTCGAGCTGTACGCGCTGTACACGCTGCCCGACCTGCTAGCTTGCACCCGCTTGCCGGATGCCGAGAGGGCGCTGAGCGAGCTGGACCCCAGCAGCTGCAGCCGCAACCCCTATAAGCGCGGCTGAGAGCGAGGCGGTCGAGAGGGCATTGGGCTCCCTAAGGGGTCGCGACGTCATCTCGATACTGGACTTCAGCCGCGATGAGCTCCTGGCCCTTTTCGAGCGCGCGGACAGAGCCTTCAACGAGGCCAGGGCCAAGCCCTTGAGGGACAAGGTGCTAGCGCTCGCATTCTTCGAGCCCTCGACAAGGACTAGGCTCAGCTTCGAGGTGGCCATGAAGAGGCTCGGCGGTGAGACCATAGGCTTCAGCAGCGAGGAGGGCACCAGCGTGGCGAAGGGCGAGACGTTCGCCGACACCATCAGGATGCTCGACGCCTACGCCGATGCCATAGTGGTGCGCCACAAGTACGAGGGGTCGGCGCTCTACGCGGCTGAGATCGCTGAGCATCCCGTGATAAACGCGGGCGACGGGAGGCAGCACCACCCCACGCAGGCCATGATAGACCTGTACACGGTGTACAAACTGTTCGGGGCGGTCGACGGCCTAACCTACGGCGTCCTCGGCGACCTGAGGTACGCGCGCGCGGCCAACAGCTTCGTGCTAGGGCTCACCCTCTTCAGGCCCGAGAAGGTCTACCTCATCTCGCCGCCCCAGCTGAGGGCGCGCGAGGAGACTAAGGAGGTCCTGCGCGCACGCTCGGTCAGGTTCGAGGAGGTCGAGAGGCTGGAGGACGTCCTCGAGGAGCTAGACGTGCTCTACGTGGTCCGGATCCAGCGCGAGAGGTTCCCCGATCCCGCCGAGTACGAGAGGGTGAGGGGGAGCTACCGCGTCACGAGGCGCCTCGTCGAGTCCAAGGCCAAGCCCAGCCTCAAGATACTGCACCCGCTGCCGCGGGTGGACGAGCTCGACCCGCGGCTCGACGAGACGCCCTACGCCGCGTACTTCCTGCAGGCCCGCCTCGGCGTACCCCTCCGCATGGCCCTGCTCCTAGAGATAATGGGGGCCTAGGTGGGCCCCATGGGCGCGCCGGCCGACCAGGGCCTCATAGTCCGCAGGATACGCGACGGCACGGTCATAGACCACATACCCGCGGGCCGGGCCCTAACCGTCCTACGGATCCTCGGGCTGAGCGGCCGCGAGGGCCTGCGCATAGCCTTGGTCATGAACGTGGAGAGCCGTAAGCTCGGCCGCAAGGACATAGTCAAGGTGGAGGGGCTGAGCCTTACGCGCGAGGCTACCGACCTCATAGCCCTGGTCGCGCCTACGGCGACGATAAACATCGTGAAGGACTACCGAGTGGTCGAGAAGAGGCGGGTCAAGGTGCCCGACGAGGTGGTCGGGCTGCTGCAGTGCCCCAACCCGACGTGCATAACCAGGAAGCGCGGCGAGCCGATCAAGCCCAGGTTCGTGAAGGTCTCCGAGAGCCCCTTAGTGCTGAGGTGCGTGTACTGCGGCACCAAGTTAGGCGAGGAAGACATAGTCAGGCAGTTCGAGGGCGCGCACTGACATGGGCAAGTGGTCCGTATGCGGCGAGGTGGTCACAGAGAGGGGGCGCCGGAGAGCCTGCGTGAACGTCAGCGGCGGCAGGGTCGAGTCCGTGACCGCCTCACCCCGCTACGACCTCGCGATCCCGGGGTCCCGCGACATCATCGTGGTACCGGCCGTAATCGACATCCACGTGCATCTGAGGGGGCTAAGGCAGAGCTACAAGGAGAGCGTGGCGAGCGGGACCAGGGCGGCGGCGCTGGGGGGCGTGGCCCTGGTGGCCGACATGCCCAACACGGAGCCGAGGATCGACAGCCTTGAGGTCCTACGTGAGAGGCTCGAGGAGGTGGCAGCCGAGTCGTACGTCAACTACATGCTCTACGCGGCGGTGCCCCGGGATCCCGCTGAGGCGCGGCTGCTTGCTGGCTCGCCCGCCGTAGCCGGCTTCAAGGTCTACCCCGAGGACCTCGCGTCAGCCCGCGAGGAGAGGCTCTGCGCAGCGCTGCGGGCGGCCCACGCCCACGGCAAGCCCGTGGTGCTGCACCCGGAGGACCCCGAGCTGCTCAGCATCGAGGCGGGGTGGGACCGCGACACGGCTCGCCCGTGCCACGCGGAAGCCTCGGCGGTGCTGGCGATCCGCGAGCTAGCGGAGAGGTGCGGGGCGCGCCCCCGCATTCACCTAACCCACGTCACGTGCCCGGAGACGCTCAGGCTCGCGAGGGCTCACGGGCTCACGGTCGACGTGACCCCCCACCACCTCCTCCTGCCGCTCTACGGGTGGCAACTGCTGCCGCACGAGTGCTACGCCAAGGTCAACCCGCCCATCAGGGGCCTGGCCGCCTCGCTCGGCCTCCTCAGCAGGATGTTCACCCACGTCGACGCCATAGCCAGCGACCACGCGCCCCACGCGCCCTCGGAGAAGGCCCAGCACCCCCTGCTGTGCCCGCCCGGCGCGGCGTCGCTAGAGCACTGGCCCCTGGTCCTGGTGCGTCTCTTCGACGCGATCGGCGAGCTGCGGGCGTTCGTACAGCTGTGCTCGCGCGGCCCGGCCTCCATACTGGGCCTCAGGGCCCGTGGCTGCCTCGAGCCGGGGTGCGTGGCAGACGTGGCTGTGTTCGCGCGGAGGCTTGTGAGGCTGCACACGCTCACCGCGTCGAAGGCTAGGTGGAGCCCCTACGCGATGTGGCACGGCTACAGCCTCGAGCTGCTAAGCGTGGGGGGCAGGCTGGTCGTGGTCGAGGGCAAGCTCGTGGGCAGCGCCTAGCTCACGGGCTCGTAGACGATGCCCAGGCTCGATGCGTAGCGGTAGGCCTCGAGGATCTCGCTGTGCCGGGGCCTGCGGGCCACGTCCTGCCACCTGCGCGGGTACTTCAAGACTAGGTACTCGGGCCTGTACTGCTCCATTATGTTGACGAGCACCTTATCCCTGGGCAGGTTCTCGGCTATCCACTTGAGCACCGGCTTCGTGCAGCACTCGAGGTGGTTGGGCAGCACGAGGTGGCGTATGATCATGTCACCGTGCTGCACCGCCAGCCTCAAGTTGCGGGTGACCACCTCGAAGTAGCGCGGCGCGGCCGACAGCCGGGTCGCGCACCTATCGTTGCCGTACTTGAAGTCGGGGAGCCATATGTCGATCACGTGCACCAGCAGCTTCATCGACTCCGGCGTCATGTACATGTTGCTGTTCCAGAGCTGCGGCACGTTCACGTTCAGGTATAACATGGACTCGAGTATCGTGTGGAGGTTGGGGGTGGGCTCACCCCCTACGTGGTTTATGTTGCGGGCCCCGTAGCGCCTCAGCTCCTCCTGGATCATAGCCAGCTGCCTGGGCGTGACCAGCACGCCCCCGCGGGGCTCGACCTGGCTGATGTCGTAGTTCTGGCAGAACACGCAACGGAAGCTGCAGCCGCCGTAGAAGATCGTGCCGCTGGGTACCAGCGGCGCCTCCTCGCCTAGGTGGTGGAACCAGCTGTGGACGTAGGTGCGCTCGTCGAGCCTGCAGGCGCCGACCTGCCTCGTGCGGTCGACCCTGCAGCGCCTCTCGCACAGGGTGCAGCTCCGTATGAGCCTCCGTGCTATCTCGGCCTTCACGGCCAGGAAGGTGGGCCTGGCGGTGTCGGTGATGTCGCGCCAGAACTCCCTGCGGAAG
>WAQM01000177.1 GCA_015520245.1 Pyrodictiaceae archaeon | reverse complement strand
CTTCAGAGCCTGGCCGCGCCCCCGACGCGCTGCCCCGAGCACGTAGCGCCCCGAGGGGCACTCGAGCACTACCGTGCCGGCCCCCTCAGCTACGGTGCACGGCTCGTGGTTAAGCAGCACGATCTCATTCAAGTCGAGCACCATGGTCTCCGAGCGCGCGAAGAGCTGGGCGTAGGCGCGCTCGCGGAACGCGCGGCGGTCGACCTTGTCCCGCTCGCGGGGCTTAGGGGGCTTGGGGGCGGCGAATACCGTGTCGACTAAGCCCTTCAGCTGCTCGGCTACGTGGTGGCCCCCCATTACGACCACCGCGTCGGGCTGGAGGGCCGAGACCAGGTTGACCTTGTGTATGAGCCCGCGGCCATCCACGTACCCGTCGGTGTCGACGACGAAGGAGTTGCCGCAGAACCTCGCGGCCTTCAGGGCAGCCGCTATGATGGTGTCGACGACCTTCTCCGCCGAGACGTGGCCTACGAACCACGCCCGGGACACCGGGAGGTCGTTGAGGACCGGGTAGGCCCTCCCGTCGAAGGCGCTCGCGGCCACCATTCCCGGCAGGCCGAGCTCGTTCTGACCCACGTCGGCCTCGATGAGGCAGGCGCGCAGCGCGTTCCTAAACCATAAGCTCATGGTCGACTTGCCCGCCTCTGGCGGCCCCAGGACCACGAGCCGTCTAGCGCCGATGCTCCGCACCTCCTCGACTACCTTGAGCCACTCCCTGTGCACACCGGCCTCCTTCTCGACCACCACGGCCGCGCCGGCGCCCGCCGTGTAGCACACCCTCGATGGCTCGAGGGCTAGGAAGCTGCTGCCGCGCGCTGACCTCACGACGGTCTCGTCGCCGGGACCTATGGTGTAGCCCGGCCCCAGCAGGCTGCCGGCCTCCACCCGCAGCCTCACGGGCCCGTACGCCCGGACGTAAGCGCCGGGCTCCGCGGCTACGCAGCTGCTCACCTCCTCCTCACCCTGCGAGATGCTGTTAAAAGAGTCCCACAGCGCTTTATCCGGACCGGGCGGGCTGCCGTGAGGATACACGTCGCCCGGCGCGAGGAGCACGTGGTCGGCAGGTACCGGGTGACGCTGCTATACGACGCTGAGGGCAAGGTGCTAGGGGCCCTCGTGCACAGCCCGCGCACGATGAGGCCCATATACATCGCTCTCAACGAGCCCGTCAACGTGAAGCTGCCCAAGCAGGTGAGGAGCTTCCTCTCAAAGCTCGGGTTTAAGGTTGAGGGCTAGCCCCCCGACGTGGGGGGCATAAGGTAGACCGTGGACCCGTCCCTCACCCTTGCGCGTCTGTCCACGGCCACGCCATTCACGACGGCTATCACCTCAATCCCGCGCCTGCTAAGCTCCCTCAGCGCCGCCCCTAACCTCGGTAGCCTACGCGATAGCTCCTCGACGATCTCATCGAGGCTCGGCTCGGCGTCGAACGTTAGCTCCACCTCCTCCGCGTCCGCAGCATGGCGTAGACCCGCCAGCAGCTTGACGCGGACTTTAACCGCCAACGCCGCCCTGCCCTCCGTTGCGGCTCGGTGAGGGGGCCACCTCGTCACGATGTGCGTCAGCCTAGGGGGATCCCCCAGGCTCCGTCATCGCCGTGGGGGGTCCGCGTGAGACTAGGCCGATCACCCCACTTGAGGTCACAGACTGCCCGCCTCGCCATCCCCAAGGCCGACGACTAGGTTTTTAAACGGGGTTAATAGGCTTTTGCTGGGGGGCGTCCAGCCCGTGTCCCACCTCGACGAGAGGCCCGGGTCTGGCGAGGGGGCGGAGCCTCAGCCGACCGTGAACATAGAGAACATAGTCGCCACGGTGTCGGTCGACCAGCAGCTCGACCTCCACCTGATTGAGAGGAGCATACCCAGCGTAGACTACAACCCCGAGCAGTTCCCGGGGCTCGTCTACCGGCTCGACGAGCCCCGGGTGACGACACTGATATTCAAGTCGGGTAAGATGGTCGTCACGGGCGCCAAGAGCACCCAGCAGCTCATCGAGGCCGTCAAGAAGATAATCCGTAACCTTAGGAAGCACGGCATCCAGATCCAGGGTAGGCCGAAGGTACAGATTCAGAACATAGTCGCGTCCGCTAACCTTAACACCTGCGTCGACCTCGAGAAGGCCGCCCTGACCCTCGAGAACAGTATGTACGAGCCCGAGCAGTTCCCAGGGCTCATCCACCGCATGGACGAGCCTAGGGTCGTTCTACTCATATTCAGCTCGGGTAAAATGGTCATCACCGGCGCCAAGCGGGAGGAGGAGGTGCACGAGGCTGTCAGGAAGATCTACGAGAAGCTCAAGAGGTTGAGGGCCATACGCCCCTGCATAACGTAGGTCACCCTCGTAGGTCACCCCTCAGCGAGCAGCCCCCTACGCAGGGCCTGCCTGGCTATCTCGGCGGCCAGCCTGCGCGACCTAGTCCTGGCCACGACGATGGGTCCCGCCTCCTCGACCACTACGCCCTTGCTCGACAGCAGCTCGCCGAGCTCGCGCAGGGCCTCGCGCTTGAGGACCACTACGTAGTACCCGCTGGGGTCCGGCCGCGACACAAGCTCCCTCACGACGTCCCTACGTTGCCTCCGATCCCCCATGGACCCCGCCCAGGGCCGCCTCCAACGCTGCACCGTCCTCGCGGTTGAACCTCTCCACGATCGCCACGAGCCTGCCCACGTATCTGCGCAGCTCGCGCGGCCTTAGGGTCTCGATGAGCCTGCAGAGCCCCATGAACCTGAGCGCCGCAGCGAGAGTGGTCGCCTCGACCCTGCCAAGCCTCTCGGGCGGTATAGCCGGGAGCAGCGACCTGACCGTGTCCAGCAACTGTAGCAAGCTCATCGCGTAGCCGACGAGGGTCACCGAGATCAGCGCATACAGGCCGAAACCTAGCCTCTCCAGGTGCTTAGCGCTGGCCTCCATGCTCTTATGGAAGATCGCGCGGGCCAGCGCCTCCAAGTGCGCCTTGAGGAAGGCATAGTACTCCTCAGCGCTTGCGATCGCTACGCAGGGCTTGAACCCGGCCTCCTCTATGACCTTGTAGGCCTCCTCAAGCACGTCGGCCAGGGTGACGTAAGCCCCGCCCTCGAGGGTCGATAGCAACATGCTGGAGACCCTGTCGAGAACTCGGTCGACCCTCTCACGGCAGTCGGTGCTGAGGGTCAGCAACCTACCCTCCATTCACCGGCCTGCCCCTCATCCCATCGGGGTGACTCATCACGCCCGCGCTAGATCCTTTATCACCCGCACCATATGCTTTATCGCCATCTCCTTGCCCCCGAACTCCCCGGGCGGCATGTACTCTACGCGCACGCCGCCGGTCATACGCGCCTGCTCGGCGAGCTTCTTATCCCCGGTGAACAGCACGACCGTGCCGCGCTCGGCCAGCCTCTCGGCCAGCCTGAGGACGTCATAGTCGTCGCGCGCCGGCTCAAGGAAGACCTTGTCGCTCACCCGCACCGTCCTCTCGAGCCCGCGGCCCACTACCTCATGGAGCTCGACGCAGAGGTCGCTCAGCTCGCGCTCGATGGTCCCGGCGAAACCGCGAAACATCTGGTCAAGTATTACGTAAACGCAGCCGCCACGTGCTTCCTCCTCGCTCTCAGGCCGAGGGACCGCTCCCACCAGGCCCCGCAGCTGCTGGAGCTCCTCCCTCGTGAGGATGGCGACCGGCGCCACCCGGTAGATGTGAGCGCCGCCACTGCACCGCGCCACCGCGTGCGCGAGCGCGTCCCTCACCGACCCAAACGTGGTGCGCTTCCCGTCGCATTCGACGACATAGTAGCCGGCGCTCACCTTATCACCATGACCGACGCCGGCGCGTTCACGAGCACTGACAGCACCGTGCTACCTATCATGAGCTCCTCATTCACGGTGTTGCCGCGAGCGCCAAGTATCACCAGGTCGTAGCCTCCCTCGACGACTTCTTGTATTATCTCGTTGGCCACACTGCTCGTGGAGGGCGAGTACCTCCGCGCCTTGAACTCGTAGTTCACGTGGGTCTCGGCCAGCCTCTTCTCCACCATCGACTTGACGGGCGTTACGTCGCTTCCAGGCTCGACGACATAGAGCACCGTCAGCTTGGACCCATACCTCTTAGCAAAGTCGACGGCCACGTCTAGGGCCCTTAGGCTGTTCTCCGAGCCGTCTATCGGCACGAGTATCCTGCGGAAGAGAAAGCTAACGCGGTAAGTGGGCTCGGGTACGTAGCTCAAGGCGGGCCACCCGTCAGCCAACCCCTCCTTAGACCTAGCGTCTCGTCGGTAACCCTTATAGTGTCGGCGGCCCGGCGCGCCAACCCCATCACGGCCCTTACCGCGTCGATGTTCTCAGGCACGACTATAGACTCCTGGTGTACGGCCTGCATCCACATCACCTCGTCGCCATTGACGGTCACGGAGTCGGCCCACACGACTAGCTCCGGTACGTCGTAGCGGGGCCGGCCCATGTCGCGAGCTAGCTCGACCACGTCCGCCGTACTCTTGATCCCGTCGGACGCCGAAGCGAGCACTATGCGTGGCGAGTCCTCGAAGAGCGATAGGACATCCTCCCGGGTTACCCTCGACGATAGCCTCGCGTAGACCACGTGAACGTGCATGAGCGTGGTCGGCACGACGACCGCCGCCGTCACGATGTCTAGGTCCCTCAACACGGTCTTAACGTCCTCGGCGTGATGGCTGGGCAGCTGTGCAGGGTCGGGCACGATAGCGTTCACGGGCCCCCGCTTGACCTCCTTCGGGTCGGCCGCGCGACGTACTATCGTCGCCCGAACCGACTGAACACGGCCCAGCCGCGACAGCGTACATATGGCCCTAAGGAGGCCGGTGGTGTTACAAGAAACCACGCGCACGCTCCTGCGGTCCAGCGCCTCCTCGTAGTTGCACAGGGTGCTGAACGACACCTCGGCGACGTCGGGCTTCTCGCCGCCCTGGAAGACCGCCTTGACGCCCTTCCTCTCGTAAAGGGGCTTGTACTTAGCGCCCGTGCCGCCCGGCGTCGCATCGATGACCACGTCCACGCGGTCCAGCAGCTCGTCCAGCGTCCCCTCGACCTCTATGCCGCGCCTGCGGAAGGCTTCGACCCTATCGGGCAGCGTGTACAGCTTGATCCCACGCGAGACCGCGTAGCGGGCGCCGTAGTCCGGCGTGACCTTAACCACGCCTACGAGCTCCATGTCGGGCTGCCTTAGTACGGCCTCTGCGACCCGCTTACCTATCGTGCCGAAACCGTTAACTGCGACCTTGACGCGCCTCACGGGTCCCACCCGAAGAACTTACGGGCCGACTCGCGCAGGGCGACTATGGCCGGGAGCTCCTCGCCCGCGAGGAGCAGGAGGAGCGCTCCGCCGCCGGTACTTATGTGCAGCTTGTCGCCGGCCGCGATGCCGAGCTCCGCCGCTATCGCGCCGAGGTGGCCGCCTCCCACCAGCACGAATGCCTTGGACGCCAGCGCTGCCTCGAGCAGCTTGCGCGTGCCCTCACGGAACCTCTCGTCCTCTATCACGCCCGCCGGGCCGCGCAGTACTACTATGCTGGCCTCGCTGATCAACTCGCCATACATCTTGACCGTCTCGGGCCCGATGTCCCTTATGACGCCGCTAATCCTTCCCAAAGGCTCAACCTTCACGCTGCCGTCGCTGGCCAGCGTCACGAAGTCTACGGGGGTCTCGACGGGCGCGCCCCGGAGCAGTAGCCGGCGAGCGCGGGGCACCAGGCCTAGCAAACCCTTCCTCTCGAGCAGCTTGCGATTCTCGTCCCCGATGTTGACACCCTTGGCCACGAGGAACAGCTCCGCCACGAGGCCTGTAGTCAGTATGCGGTCGGCGACCCTGTTAGCGGTCAAGTGCTCAATGATCCTTAACGTGTCGTGCACCTTGCCCCCTCCCAGCACGAAAACCTTAGGCGAGAGGTTCTCGTCGTACAGCTTCGAGATAGCTGAGAGCTCGCGCTCAAAGACCCTACCTACGGCTGAGGGGAGCCTTAGCGGGAACCCCACGACGCTCGGCTGGCTCCTATGCGCGGTCGCGAACGCGTCGTTGACATACGCATCGAAGAGGGGCGCGAGCTTCCTGACGATTACCGAGTTCGCGTGCTTCTCTGGCTTAGCCTCTATGACCTCCTCCGACACCAACCTGACGTTATCCAGGAGCAGGACCTCGCCGGGCCTCAGCGACCTAATGGCCTCGCGCGCCGCGGGGCCGATAACATCGTCTATGAAGCGCACGTCTAAACCGCTGTACTTCGACAGCAGACTGGCGTGCTCCTCGAGCGATACGAAGTCGTCCTCACCCGGCCTCCCCTGGTGCGAGACCAGCACCACCGCCGCCCCGCGCTCCACGAGCTCGCGGATCGTCGGGACGTGGGCCCTTATCCTACTGTCATCGAGTATCTTGTGCGAGACCGGGTCCACGGGGCTGTTAATGTCTATCCTCACGAGCAGCCTCTTGCCCCTCACCCCGAAGCGCTCGTCGAGGTCGTCTATGGTCGGTATCCGTTTGCCACGATAGTCCAACGGCAAGATCCCACCATACGGCTCGCCGGGCCATAGAACGTGAGCTGCGACCCGGGTGCCCTACCCCCTCCCTGCTAAAAAGCTTTGAATACCATTGAAGCTCTTCAAGAGCACGGAAACCGGTAACTGCTGTGATGCCCTAATAGGCTTGTGAAACCGCTTATACACTGAGGGCGGGGTCGCGCGGAGAGGGTCGCAGCAGAGTGATGAATTACCCCGGGATCGAGCTGAGGCGGTGACGAGGTGGTCCTTCGCTGACTCCGCGACCTAGGTTAGGGCCTCCTGGGCATGGCCGCCCACTACCGCCAGTTCCGCCGTGCCGGCCCTCCTCCTCAGTAGTTCTACCACCTTACGGTGCAGCTCCATGATGACCCTCCTGCGGTCCTCCATGAGCACCACGTCGCTGTAACCGCGCGCCACCAGGTGGTGCGCGAACGGGCTGGGCACCTCGGTTGGACCGAAGAACTCAACCTTCAGCCTCCCCTCGCGGATCCATGCCAGCACCTTCCTCGCATTCTCGATGTCCATGTAGTCCTCGAGAATCTCGCGATACGCCTCACGCAGGATCGGGAAGTCGCCCAGCGACTCGACCGCTTCGAGGAGCGCTTGGGCATTAAGCTGGAGCCGGTGCGGGTCCTTCTCGCGCCCACGGTAGCGCTTGAGCAACATGAACGCCCGCTCGGCGCAGTACCTGAACCTCCTCTTCAGGAGCTCGGTATTCCTCAGCACCCTCTTTAGCGTGTCCTCAATGTTCTCCGGAGTCACCGACCTAACCAGCTCAGCTAGCACGTCGCGCCCCACGCTCCTCAGCCCCGGCACCGTCAGCATGAAGCCGTTGTCTGTGACCGTGACCCTCACGTTCGTCTCGAGGAGCCTCGTTAGGTGGTAAGCGTAGGCGCGGGACAGCGCGTCGTTGACGCGGCGCCCGAAAAGGGCGTGGAATATGATGTTCGTGGTCTCCTCCTCGCGGTCGAGGAAGAGCTCTACCAGCATCAGCTTGTCCGACGGGACGAGGCCGCCGGTGAAGAGGTACTGCTCGAGGATGTAGTCGTAGATGCTCTCGGCGGCGTGGCGCTCGAGGTTGTACTCGCGCATCAGGTAGGCGACAACCTCCTCGCGGGGCCGCCCCTCCTTTATCATCTCCGCTATCCTCCTGCGGAACTCGCCGACAAGCAGGGCCGAGTCAAATGCCAGTGGCAGCATCTCTGAGTACCATGAGGGTATAGTGGGCTTGACACCCTCGACGGGCCTCACCACTACCCTGAGGCCGTAGGAACGCACGAACTCGTAGGTCCTGCCCCCCAGCACGAACACGTCGCCAGGGGCTAGCAGCTGTGCGAACGACTCCTCCAGGTCGCCGACGTACTTACCCTCGACAGTCACGACAGCGACCTTGACCTCGTCGGGTATCGTGCCCGAGTTGAGGTAGTATATCATCCTCGCACCGCGCTTGCGGCCGAAGACCCCTTCCTCCTCGTCAAGCCATATTTTGGCATACACGTTGTACTCCTCCAGCTCGCCGTAGCGGCCTGCGAGGTACCTCAGCACCGACATGAAGTCCTCGCGGCTCAGCGTGTGGAAGCTGTAGCTCCTCTTGACGAGCCGGTAAGCATCGTCGATCCTCCAGATACCCTCGAGCGCCATGCCTACCAAGTGCTGGGCCAGCACGTCCAGAGGGTTCCTCGGTATGTGAACGCGGTCGATCTTCCTCTCTAGCGCGGCCTTCGCCAGCACCGTGCACTCGACCAGGTCGTCCCGGTCGACAACTATTATCCTGCCCTTACTCACTTGGCGTATGTGGTGGCCCGCCCTACCTATCCTTTGAAGGAGCCTCGAGACACTCTTAGGGCTGCTGAGCAGCACGACCAGGTCTATGTAGCCGATGTCTATGCCGAGCTCGAGGCTTGTCGACGATACAACCACCTTCAGCTCGCCCCGCTTGAGCCTCTCCTCGACGTCGAGCCTCACGTCGCGGCTCAAGCTACTGTGGTGGGCTGCGATCTGGTCGGCGTCGGCAACACCCTCCTCAGCCAGCATCTTCTTCAGCTTGTAGACGACCCTCTCCGTCGCGCTGCGCGTGTTGGTGAACACGAGCGTCGTCCGGTGCTCGCGCACGAGCTTCGCTAGCAGCCTGTATATCGCCTCGTTCACAACCTCGGCGGGCGTGTGCACGAGATCCTTAACCGGGCATAGCACCCTTATGTCCACCGGCTTCGCAAACCTTGCGTCGACTATCACGTAGGGCCTCGGCCTGCCGTCGTCCTCGAAGCCAACAAGGAACTTGGCGACCTCGTCCAGGGGTGCTATGGTGGCGCTGAGCCCTATCCGCTGGAGCCTCCTGCCGGCTAGGTGTTCGAGCCTCTCCAGCGATAGGCTAAGATGGGAGCCCCTCTTGCTCGAGGCCAGCTCGTGGATCTCGTCGACCACGACCCACCTCACGGTTCTGAGCCTCTCGCGGAACCTCGGCGCGACGAGCGCTATCGCGAGGCTCTCGGGCGTCGTTATTAGTATGTGGGGGGGCTGCCTGACCATCCTCTGCTTCTCAGACGGCGTGGTGTCACTGGTCCTCACGGCAACCCTTATTTCGGGGACGTCGTAGCCCAGCTCGCGCGCCACTTGCGCTATACCTCTAATCGGTTCGAGCAGGTTCCTCCTCATGTCGTTGTTCAGGGCTCTGAGCGGCGACACGTAGACCACGTAGATCTGGTCCTCCAGCGCCCCGCGCTCGGCGAGGGCGTAGAGCTCGTCGAGGATGCCTAGGAAGACCGCGAGCGTCTTCCCCGTACCGGTGGGCGACGAGACCAGCACGTTGAGGCCCCGCTTTATCAGCGGGATGGCGCAGCGCTGAGGCTCGGTGAACTCACCAAACCTCCTCCTGAACCACTCGGCCACGTACGGCCTTAGCAGCTTAAACACTTCGCCGCTCGGCGGGCACTTGTCAGACGTTACTATCATCACCTACCCCCGGACCCCAAGGCTCCTACGCCTTAATTCTCTTCCGTGGAGCGACCACGGGTCTAGGGGCTTTGGGGCCATGGGCCGCACCGTGACCGTGACGTTCAAGGTGCCGAGCGAGGTGATCGAGAAGCTCGACGCGCTCATAGCCTCGGGGGTGTTCTCAAGCAGGAGCGAAGCACTTAGACGCGCCCTCATCCTCCTCCTGAGGCAGTACGAGGGCAAGGCTGGTGAGGGCGAGGCTCCAGCGAGACGAGCTGGAGAGGCTGAGGAAGCTGAGGGAGGTGATAGCAAGGCTGAGTGCGGAGGAGCTTAAGGTCTTCGAGTACGTGTGGGACAACATATCTGTGGGCGAGATCGTGTTCGTGAGGGACCTCGAGCGCGTCTACGGCGTGCACAAGCCCCACCTGGTCGCCCGGGCGCTTAGAGAGAAGGGGCTGATCGAGCGGGGGGAGGGCTGCTACAACCTTGCCTCGTGGCTAAGACCGCTGCGCAAGAAGATCTCTAGCTTCAACGAGCTAAAGCGTATTATCGAGCATGTGTGGTAGGTGGGCTCGGCGTGGTCGTGCTCGAGGAGATTTACCGCGCTAAGCTCAGGGAGTTCGAGGATAAGCTCCACGAAATGATCGACGAGCACACCATATACGTGACCGACCTGGTCTCGTGTAGCCACAAGAGGGTGCTGAGGCGCGCCTACCCCCTCCTCGCGTTCAGGTTCGAGCCCCAAATCATCCTGGGCGACATGGTGCACGCGGGGGTCGAGAAGCTCGTCGTCGAGTCTAGCCCGAGCTGGAGGGCTGAAGTCCACGTGGAACGCGTTTACGAGGTCGACGGCACCGCATATAGGGTGCTGGGCCGGGTGGACCTAGTTCAGTACGACGGCGCAAAGCCGATACGCGTTGTCGAGGTTAAGACCGCGCGCACACTCCCTAGCAAGGCGCCCTATGAGCACCATGTCATGCAGCTTAAGGTGTACCTCGAGCTAATGGGGGTCGACGAGGGCTACCTCGTTTACATCACGCCCGAGAGGATAACTGAGTTCCGCGTGGAGCGCGGCGGGATTGACGTGGAGGAACTAGTGAGGCAAACAGTCTATGATGTGGCTAGGCCGAGGTTTAACTGGGAGTGCCGCTACTGCAGCTTCAAGCGGATATGCCCCTATGCCAGGCCGGAGGAGGGGCGGGGCGAGGCTGAAGGCTGACCTGCACATTCACTCGAGCGTGAGCGACGGCAAGCCGGCGCCCGAGGAGGTGGTACTTGAAGCCGAGGCTCGCGGCCTGGATGTGATTGCGATCACTGACCACGATAGCTTTGAGGGGTCCCTCAGGGCCCGGAGGTTCGCCCGCGCCCGGGGTAGCGAGCTCCTGGTCCTCGTCGGCGCCGAGGTCAGGACCGAGCAGGGCGACGTCCTAGTGCTCTGCGGTGCCAACGCTCCCGAGCGCGTGCCGAGGCGTCTCGACGAGCTGATCGACGTGGCTCACGGCAGCGGGTGCCTGGTCGTCGCCGCTCACCCCTTCGACGTGCGTAGGTACGGCGTCGGCGGTAGGCTGTACGATTACCGGTGGGACGCCATCGAGGTCTTCAACGCCATGAGCGACCCGCTGTCCAACGAGAGGGCGCGCCAGGCTGCCCAGCAGCTGGGCGTACCCGGCCTGGCCTCAAGCGACGCCCACGTAGCCGACGCAATAGGCTCGGCCTACACGCTCGTAGACGCTGAGCTCTCCGAGGACGATGTGCTCGACGCCATTAGGGCGGGCCGCGTGAAGCCCGTCGCCGGGAGGCCGAGCATCGTCGCGCTCGCTAAGACAGTGGCGTGGAGTGTGGGGCGGCGGTTGGGGCTCCACGACCGGAGGAGGCTGAGCAAGATAGAGGAGCTGGGGGAGCTGATGTAAGCCCGAGCCTAGAACTTTGGCGGCTCCACAAAGCGCTCCACGAGGTTCCTCGCCCTCTCCAGCTTACGCTGGTGCTCTTCGAGGAACTTAACCAGCAGCTCTACCGCGTAGTCCTTGTCGGGCCCGCACAGCAGCCTCCCGCCCCGGCACTCCTCGTACACCCTAGCTAGCTCACGGTCGTCGCGCACCAGGAAGTACACGTACAGCTCGTAGACAACGCAGCGCTCGGGGACACCGCCCAGCCTCCTCTGCTCCTCGACGCTGGCCCTACCGCCAGTCAGCGCCCTCCTTAGCTTCCTTGCCGCCACCTCGGGCGGGTCCGTGAGGAAGATCGCGTAATCGGGCCTCGAGCTGCTCATCTTAAGGCCGTCGAGGCCTGACACGAGCTTATGGTACGTGGACGCCGGCCTCCGTAGCCCCAGCTCACGCTCGAAGCGATCGGCTAGGTCCCTCGTCAGCCGCAGGTGGGGGTCCTGCTCCGCCCCCACCGGCACCACGATGTACTTGTAGCCCCCGAACGCCTCGAGCTGCGGATGGAGTATGTCGGCTGCCTGGGTTAGGGCGGCGACGACCTTCGCGGGCTCCAGCTCACCGTAGATGGCCCGCATCTCCGCCATGCTGACCTTGCGCGATAGCATCTGGATGAGCCGGTAGTACTCGCGCTCATAGTTCGTTTGAAAGTATATTGTAACGTTGCGCGACAGATCGAGCCCGAGGGCGATCATGTTGGCTACGTACTCGTTAAGGGCGACGTCTATGATCTCCCTGCGGTCGAGCTTGCGTACCGCGTAGGCCTCCGCGTCCGCTAGCACGATGAACAGCTTAAACCCGAGCTTTTGATAGTACTTCAACTGCTCGACCACCATCATGTGGCCCACGTGGAACCTGCCGCTGGGCATGAAGCCCGTGACCACTGCGACGCGCTCTCCGCGCTCGTAAGCGTCCAGCACCACGTCAAAGTCCCGGTGGGCAAAGATCACGCCGCGCCTCATGAGGTAGTGGGGCTCGCCGAACACTCTCCTAACGCGGTCCAGGACCTCGCCGAACGGCTTGACCCCGAAGTACTTGAACAACTTGTCGTACTCTAGGCGGAGGGCCGGCTCCCAGGGGTCCAGGCGGGCGCCCTCGGCCACAATGTTCTCAGCCTGCGAGGGGGGCGCAGACCCCACCCTAAAAAGGGTTGAGGTTGGGGAGGGGAAGGAAGTGGTGATGGAGGGAGCTTGACCGTAATCGCTGCTGCCTCGCTTGAGGAATTCCTAGAGGGCGTTGCTAAGCGGGTTGCGGAGGTGCGGGACCTAGTCGTTCGCGCGCGGAGGGCGCTGGGCGATGCCATACTCAAGCTGAGCTGCCGGAGCGCTGACATTAACATGGTCGCTGTGGACTCGGCCTTCCCCCGAACCCCCCTGGAGACCATGGGGTTCAGCGTCGCCCCCATCGCAGCGGCCCTCGCGAGGTGCCGGGGCGGCGAGGTCGTAAAGGTGGTCAAGCACGAGATACTGTTCAGCGTCGACGAGGCTGTGAAGCCTGAGCTCGTGGCAGTCAGGGCCCGTCTCATGGAGCGCGCGCTAGCCATTAGGTACCTAGGCGAGGCGGATCTGATAGTCTTCGACGGCGAGATCGTGCCCGCTAGAGAGGCCAGGCTCGACGAGCGCCTGGCCCGGCTCTCCAGGACGGTAGTGCTGGAGGCCAGGAGGAGGGGCATCATCGTGGCCGGCGTCATCAAGAGGACGCGCTCCAGACACCTGGCGGCCCGGGTGGGCGCCGCCATCACCGACAAGGCGCTGGCGGCGCTTATGCTCAAGCCCTGCGAGGCTGTTGTCATAGAGCACCCGCGGGCCGAGCTGCGAGAGTTGGGCTGCCTGCTCGCGCTATACAAGCCCGCCCGAGGCTTAGCCTTCTCCGTTAAGGTCGAGGTCTGTGGGGACCCCGAGGTGCTAGGCGTCCTGGCAGCCGAGCCGGGCTGGTCGGGGCTCCCGTGGCTGATAGACCTCGTGGACTCTCTCGCAAAGCAAGAGGTCGAGCGGATGATCGCGTTAGTGGACGCGAAGCTCAAGAGTATATCAAGTCGGGTCGGATTGCTTGAGCTGGGTGCCCCCCTAAACCCTCAGGAAGCTCGCAGCCGGCAGCTTCAGCGTAGCCTATCGTGAGCCGAGCGGCTGCCTCCGCTATACCGGCCACCGCATCGCCACCGGTGCGCCTGGCACAGTCGACGAGGTGGGGGAGCGCGCGTAGGTAGTTGCCGAGCCGCCCGCACCACCATGCCCTGCGCTCGACTGCCAGACGGACCTCGTTGAACGCCGCCTTAGCCCTCGTGTAGGCAACGAGTATCTCCACGAGGCAGCCGAGGCTCCGGCTGTAACCGCCCACACCGAGCACCCGGGCTGCCACGGGCACTAGCCTGAGTACAGCCGGCGCGCCGGGCAACCCAGGCTCGCGCGCTACGACTACCGCCTCCAGGTGGGCTAAGGCTGGCTGGGGGCACGGTGCTGTTACCGCTTCCGACGGTGTGAGGCGCGGCGGGAGGGTGCCCAGCACGGCCTCAGCGAAGAGCTGTGGGTCCAGGGTTAGGGCCGCGCAACAGTCGGTGACCTCGTTAAGCCTCTCGTAGAGCCGGGTCCCAGGGTAGACCCGCGCTTCGAGCACGCAGCTGCCCGAGGGCGCAACATTAAGGCCGAGCGGCTGCACGTGGAGCTCTGGGCCCAGCTTGAAGGCTACCACGGCCTCCACGAGCCTAGCAGTTAGCAGCCCGGCGCTTGCTAGGAGGCTGCAGGGCTGGGCATCGTTCTGGCTCCACGTGTACGACGTCATACGTGGGTCCCTCGGCTACAGCTTGAGGGCGGACCTCCAGGCCGCGCGGCTCCTTGACAGTCTCCTGTAC